>NZ_MTCA01000057.1:0-17120 GCF_002150205.1 Flavobacterium sp. FPG59
AACCAATACTGACTGATTTCTAAATTTGTGCAGTTTTTGTGGATAATCTAAAGAGTGAAGAAATGATTTGAAAGTATATTTTACAAGTCAAATTTTACACTAATAAATGCGGATACAAATGTTTGTAATATGATGTTAAAAACAAGTTCAGTAACAGCTTAAAAGTTGTTATCAATAAGGGTCAATTCATTCAAATGTTATTTCAAAAGCTTAATATTTAAAAAAAATAGATACTTTTGTCCCAGAAAAATAGACGAATGGCAAAGAATTTAGTTATAGTAGAGTCCCCAGCAAAGGCAAAAACAATCGAAAAATTCCTAGGTACAGATTATCAAGTGGAGTCCAGTTACGGGCACATTGCTGATCTACCTTCAAAGGAAATAGGAGTAGATGTAGATCATAATTTCAAGCCTAAGTATGAGGTTTCTGCTGATAAAAAAGCTTTGGTCACCAAGCTGAAAGGGTTAGCTAAGAAAGCCGATATGGTTTGGTTAGCAAGTGATGAGGATCGCGAGGGTGAGGCTATTTCTTGGCACCTTGCCGAAGAGCTTAATTTAGATAAAAACAAAACCAAAAGAATTGTTTTTCACGAAATTACTAAAACAGCTATTCTTAAAGCTATTGATAATCCTAGAGAGATAGACTACAATTTAGTTAATGCACAACAAGCAAGACGTGTTTTAGATCGTTTAGTTGGTTATGAATTATCTCCTGTTTTGTGGAGAAAAATTAAGGGTGGTTTATCTGCAGGTCGTGTCCAGTCAGTATCTGTGCGTTTAATTGTAGAACGCGAACGAGAAATTCAAAATTTCAAAGCCGTTGCCACCTACTCGGTTGTAGCCGAGTTTACAAATGAGTCTGGAAAAATATTCAAGGCTAAATTGCCTAAAAATTTTAATACAAAGCAAGAAGCTCAAGATTTTTTAAACAAAAATATTGGTTCTACATATAAGGTATCAGATTTAGAAACAAAACCTACCAAAAAATCTCCAACAGGTCCTTTTACTACTTCTACTTTACAACAAGAAGCAGCACGTAAACTGTATTTGCCAGTGGGTATAACCATGCAACTTGCACAGCGTTTGTATGAAGCGGGATTGATTACCTACATGAGAACGGATAGCGTTAATTTATCCAAAGATGCAATGGAAGCTGCTCAAGCTGAAATCATCAAATCCTACGGAAAAGAGTTTTCGAAACCAAGAACGTTTACTAATAAAAGCAAAGGAGCACAAGAGGCGCACGAGGCAATTCGTCCAACGGATATGTCACGTCATACAGTAGACATTGACCGTGATCAAGCACGTTTGTATGATTTGATTTGGAAAAGGACATTGGCCTCGCAAATGAGTGATGCGCAATTAGAACGTACCAATGTAAAAATTGAAGCAAACAATCACGGTGAAATATTCACTGCATCTGGAGAAGTATTGCTTTTTGAAGGTTTCTTGAAAGTGTACTTGGAAGGTCATGATGACGATGAAGAAGAACAAGAAGGAATGTTGCCTGCAATGAAAGTCAACGAAAAATTACAAAACAATTACATTACAGCAACCGAGAGGTATTCTAGAGCTCCAGCTCGTTTTACCGAAGCTTCTTTAGTAAAAAAACTAGAAGAACTAGGGATAGGTCGTCCATCTACTTATGCGCCTACAATTTCTACCATTATTAACAGGAATTACGTTGAAAAAGGAAATTTAGACGGTCAAGAGCGTAATTATACGCAGTTGATTTTGCAATCTGGTAAGGTAGATGAGAAAGCACTTAAAGAAAACACTGGATCAGATAAAGGGAAATTAGTACCAACTGATATCGGAACTATTGTAACGGACTTCCTTGTCAAGAATTTCGGAAATATTCTAGATTATAATTTTACGGCAAAAGTAGAGCAGGACTTTGATGAAATTGCCGAAGGAAATATTGTTTGGACCAAAATGATGCAGGAGTTTTACGATCAATTTCATCCAACGGTGAAAGATGTAGAAGCGAATGCTGAGCGAGAAAGTGGCGAAAGAATTCTAGGGACTGACCCTAAAACAGGAAAACCAGTTTCTGTTCGTTTGGGGAAATTTGGACCGATGGCTCAAATAGGAGCTCCTGATGATGAAGATAAAAAGTTCGCCAGTTTGATGAACGATCAAAACATTGGTAATATTACTCTTGAAGAAACTTTAAATTTATTTTTATTACCAAAGAATTTAGGAGAGTATAAAGGAGAAGAAGTTGAGGTGAGTAACGGTCGTTATGGTCCTTATATTCGTCATGGGGCTGCATTTGTATCTTTGCCAAAAGGAGAGAACCCATTAGATGTTGATTATAAAAGAGCTCAAGAATTAATTGATGAAAAAGCTTTGGCAGATGCGCCTATTGCTGTTTATAAAGGTGAAGGTGTTCAAAAAGGTGTTGGTCGATTTGGGGCTTTTATCAAATGGAGCGGATTGTTTATCAATGTGAGCAAAAAATACAATTTTGATAATTTATCTCAATCAGATATTGAGGCCTTGATTGAAGATAAGCTTCAAAAAAATATTGATAAAGTATTACACAATTGGGAAGAGGAAGGAATTCTTGTAGAAAAAGCACGTTGGGGACGCTCGGTTGTTACAAAAGGCAAAATTAAAATTGAATTAAGTAAAGATGTTGATGCGTCAAAACTAACACTTGAAGAAGTTCAAGAAATGATTGCCAAAAAAACACCTGCTAAAAAAGTAGCTGCTAAAAAAGCACCTGCAACAAAGGCAACTGCAACAAAGGCAACTGCAAAGAAAGCCGCCGTAAAAAAACCGGCCGTTAAAAAGAAATAATTAATAATTTAATTTGTTCGCTACACAATTTTAAGTAAACAATGTAGTGAAGATGAAAAAAGAATAAATGGAATTTGATTTTTTAAACCCCGTTGATGATGAGGTTCTAGAATTTTGTTTTGGATTGACTTCACAACAACTTGGTAGTAAGGTTGTGATGCATACACAGGATCAATTTCCAGATGTAAACAAAATCAAATTAGCAATTATAGGAGTTTTAGATAATAGAGGACAATCTGTTGAAACTAAGAATGTATGTTTAATTTCTTTAAGAAAGGAACTATATAGCTTGTTTCCTGGCAACTGGGAAACGTCAATTGCTGATTTAGGAAACATACTAGCTGGAAATACAGTGTCCGACACTCATTTTGCGGTTAAAAAAATCGCATCAGAACTCTTGAAATCAGGAGTTATTCCTATTGTCTTGGGAGGTTCTCAAGATATCACGTATGGCCTGTATAGAGCTTATGACGTGTTGGAGCAAATGGTTAATATAGTTTCAATTGATAGTAAATTTGATTTTGGAAAAGATGAAGAAGAACTATCATCTACATCTTATTTAACAAAAATTATTGTCGATGAGCCAAATAATTTATTTAATTTTTGTAATTTAGGCTATCAAACGTATTTTAACTCTCAGGAAGAAATTGATTTAATTGAAAAATTATTTTTTGATGCCTATCGCCTTGGTGAGGTTTCAAATAATATTTTGATAACAGAACCTGTTTTTAGGGATGCTGACCTTGTAAGTGTAGATTTAAATGCTGTTAAATCTTCGGATTCTGGGAATTTTATTTCGTTTCAGCCAAATGGTTTTAATGGTAAAGAAATATGTTCTTTGGCTCGTTATGCAGGTATTAGCGATAAGGTAAGTTCTTTTGGAGTTTTTAATTTTAATGGAACACGTCAAGAATCTATACTTGTTGCACAAATAATTTGGTATTTTATTGAAGGAGTTCAATACAGATCAAATGAATACCCTTTTGGCAGTAAAGAGTCTTATTTAAAGTACATTGTGCCGCTGGATGAAGAAGAATTGATATTTTATAAAAGTGATAAAACAGAAAGATGGTGGATTGAAATACCATTTATTTCAAATGTTAATAATAAATTAAAAAGAAATACGTTATTACCATGTTCTTACGATGAATATCTCCTTGCATGCAATAATGAGTTGCCAGAAAGGTGGTGGAAAGCACAAAGAAAAAACCTTGTTTAGAGATATTTAACATAGATATATGATTTTTTTATAAAAAACGATTTGTTTAGTATAAAAAAATTGTTTTTGTTAAAAATAATAAATAGGTTTACACCCTCAAATTTAATGAATAGATAACCGAAATTATATGAATAAGTTCATAGCTTTTACGACGATTTTAACCCTATTGATTAGCTGTGCTAAATCAAGTGATAAAGGGGAATTAGTTGGTGTTAATGGTGGAAAGTGGCACCCTGAGAAACCATACGGAATGACTTTAGTCCCTGGAGGCTCATTTATTATGGGTAAATCAGACGCAGATTTAGCAAATGTTGAGGATGCTCCTACAAAAACAGTAACGGTACGTTCATTTTATATGGATGAAACTGAAATTACAAATAGTGAATACCGTCAGTTTGTAGAATGGGTTAAAGATTCAACCATAAGAGTTAAATTAGCAATAATGGCTGATTTAAGTGGTCAACCTGCTACAACTGGATCTGGTAAAGGAAGTAAATCAGGAAGTATAGCTGATTATGCTTTTAGCGATTCAGATACTACAAAGATGACTGCATATGACAAATATATGTATGACAACTATTATAGTATTGGTACTGAAGATGATCAATATGCTGGTAGAAAATTAAATAGAAAAGTAAAGCTTGCTAAAGGACCGAAAGAATATCCTGATGCAGCGTATACTGAGGTAATGGATTCGATGTATCTTCCAAGCGAAGAATCATATAATGGTTTGAGAACAATTGACGTAAATAAATTAAAATTTCGTTATTCTTGGATGGACATACAAGCAGCTGCAAAAGCTAAAGTAGGTCGTAGAAAAGATTTTATCAAAACGGAAGAGGTAAACGTATATCCTGATACTACTGTTTGGATTAAAGATTTCGCTTATTCTTATAATGAGCCAATGCACAACGATTATTTTTGGCACAAAGCATACGGGGATTATCCAGTAGTAGGGGTTAAGTGGACTCAAGCAAAAGCATTTTGTGCTTGGAGAACATTAAATAAAAATAGTTATATTAAATCTAAAACTAAAGGTCAAGATTTAATTAATCAATTTAGATTGCCTACAGAGGCAGAATGGGAATATTCTGCAAGAGGTGGTTTAGAATCAGCAACCTATCCATGGGGTGGTCCTTACACTAAAAATGATAGAGGTTGTTTTTTAGCTAATTTTAAGCCTAATAGAGGAGATTATGCTGCGGATGAGGCTTTGTATACAGTTGAGGCTAAATCTTATGAGCCTAATGGTTATAATTTATACAACATGGCTGGAAATGTGTCAGAGTGGACTGACTCTGCCTATGATTCAAATGCTTATGAATACGTTTCTTCAATGAATCCTAATGTGTTAGATGCTTCTAACAAACGTAAAGTATTAAGAGGCGGATCATGGAAAGATGTTGCTTACTTCTTACAAGTTAGTACAAGAGATTATGAATATGCTGATTCTGCAAGAAGTTATATTGGCTTCAGAACTGTGCAAGATTACATGGGTCTTCAAACTACAGGAAACGCTAAGAAAAAGAAATAAATTAAACAAAAACCCAATCTATTAAAATTTAAAATTTATTATTATGGCATTATTAGGAAAAAAAGCAATGAATTTCGCTTACGGTATGGGGGCTGCAGTTGTAATCCTTGGAGCATTATTTAAAATTACTCACATTGAATATGGTTTTTTAACAGGTAATTTGATGCTTACTATTGGTCTTGTTGTTGAGGCTTTGATTTTTGCATTATCTGCTTTTGAACCTGTTGATGATGAGTTGGACTGGACTTTAGTTTACCCTGAATTAGCTAACGGACAAGCTAAGCCAGCTGCTAAAAAAGTAGAGCCTATAGCTGATACGCAAGGTTTATTGTCGCAAAAGTTAGATGCTATGCTTAAAGATGCTAAAATTGATGGTGAATTAATGGCAAGTTTAGGAAGTAGTATCAAGAATTTTGAATCAGCTGCAAAAGGAATTGCTCCTACAGTAGATTCAATTGCTTCTACAAAAAAATACAGTGAAGAGTTAACTCTTGCTGCATCTCAAATGGAATCTTTAAATAGTTTATATAAAGTACAATTGGAAAGTGCTTCTAGAAATGCTCAAATCAATGAGGAAGTAGCGCAAAACAATATGAAACTTAAAGAGCAAATGCAATCTTTAACTTCAAACTTATCTTCTTTGAATTCAGTTTACGGAGGAATGCTTTCTGCTATGAACAATAAAGGATAATTAGTTTCGAACTATTATATTAATTTAAACTAATTATTAGAAAATATGGCAGGAGGAAAACTAACCCCTAGACAGAAGATGATAAACCTGATGTACTTGGTTTTCATCGCAATGTTAGCATTAAATATGTCCAAAGAAGTATTATCTGCTTTTGGAATTATGAATGAAAAATTTGAAGGTTCTAATAGTGCTGCTGAACAATCAAATGCACAAATGTTGATGAGTTTAGATGCTAAGGCAGCTGAAGCCGGTGGTGAATTTGCTGCTGCATCTGGAACCGCTCATAAAGTAGAAGCGATTACAAAGAAATTTTACGATTACATCGCTAACATAAAAACTGATGTTTTAAAAGGAACTGAAGTTGATCCAGAAACGGGTAAATTACCTTATGAGTCAATGGATAAGGGAGATAACTTAGATCAATCATGGTTTAGTCCTGCAGGATATTCTGCAAAAGGGAACGAAGTTGTTAAAACTGTGGAGCAGTACAAAGCAGACATGAAAGCTGCTTTAGGAGATAATAAAAAACTTTCTGCAATTGTTTCTGAAGTTGAATCTAAATTCTCTTTACAACCTGTTAAAAATAAAGACGGAATTTCTATTCCTTATTTAGATTACAATTTCAAAGGTTTTCCAGCTGTTGCATCATTAGCTAAATTATCTGCTTGGCAAAATGATGTTAAGAAAATGGAGACTGATGTTTATAATACGTTGTTAGGAAAAGCGGCCGTTGCTGCTGCTTCATACAGTAATTATCAAGCAATTGTTGTGCTAGATAAAAGCGCATATTTTCAAGGTGAGCAAGTTACTGGAAAAGTAGTTTTAGGACGTTATGATGAAAACACAAAACCAACTTCATTTTCAGGACCAGGTAAAATTGTTAATGGTCAAGCTGTAATTGCTATGACTGCTGGAAATGTAGGGGAGCAATCAATAAATGGACAATTTACTTTCCTTGAAGATGGTAAAAACATTCCCTTGAAATTTGCTGGTAAGTATGTTGTAGTTCCTAGACCTAATTCGGCTACTATTTCTGCTGATAAGATGAATGTGGTTTATAGAGGAGTTCAAAACCCTATAACAATTTCATTTGCAGGTATTCCAGATAATCAAGTAAATGCATCGGCACCTGGATTGTCAAAAGTAGGCAATGGTAAATACGTGATGTCACCTGGTGCAGGTAATGAAGTTATTATCAATGTTTCTGGAAAAATGGCTGACGGTAAAGTAGCTTCTGATAAAAAAGTATTTAGAATTAAAGGTATCCCTGGTCCAACAGGAACAATTAGAGGAGAAATGGGTGTTGTTAAAGGGCCTAAATCTAACTTAGAAATTTCTACTGTAGGAGCTAAACTTGTTGACTTTGATTTTGAAGTGGGATTAAGTGTTATTGGTTTTAACCTTAAGGTTACAGGCCAGCCAACAGTAGTTGTACAAGGAAACAAATTGAATGCTCAGTGTAAAGCTGTACTTTCTAAGGCAGGTAGAGGTGATCAAGTTACCATTTCCGAAATAAAAACAAAACTTGATGGTGCTGGTAGTTATTTATTACCAAGAACTGCTCCGGTTATTTTTGAAATACAATAATAAATTGTATTTTATAAATCCTTTTCAATATCAATAAGAATACCACTATGAATATCAAAAATTTATTTATCGCAATCGTCGCTTTATCGGGTTGTTTTGTGTCAAGTGCACAATCCAATTTATTGAATGCGAAAACTCCAGATCAAATTGGATTAAAAACAGCTGCGCAACTTGACTCGGATAATGATAAGCCCCTTGCTTATGGTTATGTTCATGATAGAGATGTGTTGATGGGTAAAACAACGTGGGAAATTATAGATCTTAGTGAAAAGATTAATTTTTCTTTGTATTTCCCTATTGATACTGCCAATATCGGTAATGATAGAAGATCTTTGTATGATGTATTGTCTAAAGCAATTAAAAGTGGTAAAATAACTGAAGTGTATACGGATAGTTATTTTAATACAAAAAAATCGCTTAAAGATATCCAAGCTTCATTAACAAGAATTGATACAACGGATGCAGGTAGAGAGCAAATTAATGCTGGAAGTAAAGTTTCTGAAGAGTATATATTAACAGAAAATCTTTCTGCTCAAGATGTAACACAATATAAAATTAAAGGGTATTGGTATTTTGACAAACGTCAAAGTGAATTGAAATATCGTTTGTTAGGTATTTGTCCTGTTACTCCAGATGTGTATACTATGAACAGTGAAGAGAAAGATTATATTGAATTATTTTGGATCTTTTTCCCAGCGGCTAGAGAGGTATTGCATGATGCTAAAGCTTTTAATGATAAAAACTCTGCATTGCCAATTTCATTTGATCAAATTTTAAACTCAAGACGTTTCAATGCCACAATTTATAAAGAGGAAAATGTTTATGGTGACAGAAGAATTGATGAGTACATGAAAGACAATGCTCAAAATCAATTATTAGAATCTGAAAGAGTGAAAGATAAAATTCGAAACTTTGAATCAGATATGTGGAACTACTAGTAGTTTTCAAAAAGTATAAAAAAAACTCTTACCACAAGGTAAGAGTTTTTTGTTTGAAGCTCTTTTTTTTAAAATTTATTTTATTTAAATGTTAGATTATATTATAGTTGGTTCTGGTTTAGCTGGTTTGTCATTTGCTGAATATGCCTTGCGCAATCATAAATCTATTATGGTTTTTGACAATAATTCTCAAAACTCATCTAAAATTGCAGGAGGTTTATACAATCCTGTTATTTTAAAGCGATTCAGTGAAGTCTGGAATGCGCAACAACAATTGGATGTGATGAATGAATTTTATACCATTTTAGAAAAAAAACTAAATAAACAATTTGATTTTAAGACTCCTATTTTAAGGAAATTTTATTCTGTTGAAGAACAAAATAATTGGTTTCTAGCGGCAGATAAAAAAGGTTTAGAGCCTTTTCTTTGCACAAATTTGATTTATAAAAATGTAAATGGAATAGATGCTCCTTTTGGTTATGGAGAAGTTTTACAAACGGGTTTTGTAGACACTGCTTCTTTTTTAGAATCTTTCTGTTTTTATTTAAAAAAACTAGACGTATTTATCCCTGAAAGTTTTGATTACAATGAATTAATTCAAGATCAAGATGGGGTTTCTTATAATGGTTTAAAAGCAAGACATATTGTTTTTGCGGAAGGTTTTGGGCTATATGCCAATCCTTATTTTAATTATTTACCGTTGGATGGAACTAAGGGTGAATTATTTATTATAAAAGCAAGTAATCTAGATCTAGACGTAATTATTAATACTAGTGTTTTTATTTTACCATTAGGAAATGATTTATTCAAAGTGGGAGCTACTTACAATTGGCGAGAGAAAGATGATCTTCCCACAGAAGCTGGTAAAATTGAACTGATTGATCGAATTAAAGAAATTTTAGCCTGTGATTTTACAATAGAGGCGCATTTTGCAGGAGTTAGGCCAACGGTTAAGGATAGGAGGCCACTTATAGGCACACATCCAGAATACAAGCGTTTTCATGTTTTAAATGGTCTTGGAACACGTGGAGTAATGCTGGGGCCTGCTATGGCTCAAGAATTATATAACCATATTGAACACCAAAAAATATTAGAACCCGTAATTGATATTAAGAGATATGAAGCTAAATACTATTCTTAATTCTTTTTTATAGTTGCATTTGGATCGTAAGAAATAAACATGTTGATGTATATATTTCTGGACCATCTAAGGACAAATGGAAAAGTTACAATGAGGGTAGCTATAATGGCAGCGAAAGCTATTTTTAAGTTTGTTTTAAAAAAAATAAAAGAGACAATAAATGCTGCTATACCTAAAGCAACATTAAGTCCGTAACTAACATACATGGCTCCGTAAAAAAAAGAAGGTTCTATTTGGTAGCGTAATCCACAATGACTACAATTTTCTTTCATTTTTAGAATTTTTGTCAATTGAAATGGATTTTTTTCCAAATACATGCTCTCATTCTGGCATTTAGGACAAGTTCCTGTTAAAATGCTATATAATTTGGATCCTTTTTTTAACATTTGCAAAAAATTAATTTTTTCTTTTTGAAAAGCAGTGTTTGTTGTTACAAATTTACACATTCATTAAGGAAATAAATCATAATACATGCTTAATATACACAATTTATCTGTTTCTTTTGGTGGTACTTATTTGTTTGAAGAAGTTACTTTTCGTCTAGGTGCTGGGGACAGAGTAGGCCTTGTTGGAAAAAATGGAGCGGGGAAGTCTACCATGCTTAAAATGTTGGCAAGAGATTTTGCACCAGATTCAGGTGTGATTTCACAAGAGAAAGACATTAGAATGGGTTTTTTGCGTCAAGATATTGATTTTGAGCAAGGAAGAACAGTTCTTGAAGAAGCGTATGAAGCTTTTACTGAAATTAAAATTGTTGAAAAAAAGCTTGAAGAAATAAACCATCTGTTGGTTACTAGAACAGATTATGAAAGTGATGCTTACAGCCAAATTATTGAAGACTTATCTGATTACACGCATCGATTTGAGCTTTTAGGAGGATATAATTACGTGGGGGACACCGAAAAAATCTTGTTGGGATTGGGTTTTAAAAGAGAAGTTTTTGACAATCAAACTGAAACTTTTTCTGGAGGTTGGAGAATGCGAATTGAACTAGCAAAATTATTACTTCAGGCGAATGATGTATTGTTACTGGATGAGCCAACGAATCACTTAGATATTGAGAGTATCATCTGGTTAGAAAGTTTTTTAAGAAATTATCCAGGTGTTGTTGTAATTGTTTCGCACGATAAAATGTTTCTTGATAATGTTACGAATAGAACTATTGAGATTTCTCTAGGGAAGGCTTATGATTTCAATAAACCGTATTCACAATATCTTGAACTTCGTCATGAAATTCGAGAAAAACAATTGGCTACTCAAAAAAACCAGGCCAAAAAAATTGAAGAGACCGAAAAATTGATCGAAAAATTTCGTGCCAAGGCTTCTAAGGCATCTATGGCTCAGTCTTTAATAAAAAAATTAGATAAAGTTGAACGTATTGAGGTTGATGAAGATGATAACTCGGTAATGAATATTTCTTTTCCAGTTTCTAAAGAACCGGGCAGAGTTGTTATTGAGGCCGAAGATGTAACCAAAAGTTATGGTGGCACTACTATTTTAAAAGACATTAGTTTATTAGTAGAACGTGGTAGTAAAATAGCATTTGTAGGTCAAAATGGTCAAGGTAAATCTACATTCATTAAAGCAATCGTAAACGAATTTGAGTATCAAGGGACTATTAAATTAGGACACAATGTGCAACTAGGTTATTTTGCTCAAAATCAAGCTGAATACTTAGATGGTGAAATTACATTGCTTCAAACTATGGAAGATGCCGCTGCAGATACTAACCGTATGAAGGTTAGGGATATGTTGGGTTCGTTTTTGTTTAGAGGAGACGATGTTGAGAAAAAAGTAAAGGTACTTTCAGGAGGTGAAAGAAACCGTCTTGCGTTGTGTAAATTATTGTTACAGCCTATCAATGTACTGTTGATGGATGAGCCTACGAATCACTTAGATATTAAGTCTAAAAATGTTTTGAAAGCTGCCTTGCAAAAATTTGGAGGAACATTATTATTGGTTTCTCACGATCGTGATTTTTTACAAGGAATGTCTAATATTGTGTATGAATTTAAAGATCAAAAAATTAAGGAGTATTTAGGAGATATCAATTATTTCTTAGAACAGCGCAATTTGGAAAACATGCGCGAAGTAGAGAAAAAAGATATTGAAAAGGCTGCTGCACCAAAGGAGAGCAATAAAACCTCTTATGAAGATCAAAAAAAGGGTAAAGCACTTCAAAATAAATTGAGTAAAATAGAGAGTCAAATTAAACAATTAGAACGCGACATTCAGCAGGATGATAAGATGCTGACTTCTAATTATGATAAGCATATTGAAGATGCTAAGTTTTTTACGGCTTACAATAAAAAGAAAACAGAACTGGACCAGCTATTGTTAGACTGGGAAATAATTCAAGAAGAAATTGATAATTTATAATGTTACTTAGAGCTCCTTTTGGAGCTCTTTTTTTCTAGTTGATAATACCAATTGATTTAGAATGAGAAATCGCCTCGCTACTTTCCTTAAAATAGCACACAGCAACGTTAAGTGAAGTTAAGTTGTTTAAAACTGAAGCAACTTTTTCTTTTTTTGAACTTCCAGTTTGCCTGATATAAACCGCTTTTACCGTTACTGGAAATATTTTACAAATGGATTCGTATAAGTAGGGATCGTGCTGCGAGTCATCACCAAGTAGTACATATTCAAGATTGGGATAAAATTCAAGAATGTGTTTAATTTTTTCGAATTTATGATTATGGCCACCTCTGCCCGTCATAAAAAAATCGGTTAAACTACTTTTAATGTCTTTTAATAGTAACACCGCTTTTGGAAGTTTGTGAATTGCCGTAAAATTGATAATAAAACGGTATAAATTCCATTCACTACTAGAAACATAAAAAAAAGCATTGAATTCGGACTCGTTATTTCTACCCGCAGTGCTCAACGCTTGGTAATGAGTAACTACATCATCGTAGATTTTACGTTTGTTTATGTTTTTAAACAGAAGGACATACAACTTCAATAAAGGATTGAAGGTATAGGAAACCAGAAAAGTGTCATCAATATCTGATATGATCCCTAAATTTCCTTTGTGTGGCCTGATGTAGCTTTCTTTTTTTATGATGGTTTCTTTTTCATAAGTCATGCTTACTTCATAGTCAATCCATCCATAATTGCTGCTGGGATCTAGAGGAATACAAAACTTAAAATAGCCATCATCAAGGGTTTTAGTATGAATTTTAGAACCATTTAGTTCTAAGTAGACATCGGCATTGGCTTGTGTTTTCATTTGAAACATTTTGATTACCGATGTAGCATTTTTGAGGTTTTTCTTTTGAAAATTATACTCTTCTAACGTAGTAGGTTTAAATACGTGACCCATAACAATTAATTCTTGTTCATTTGCATAACCACGGTATAATTTTAAAATAGGCTTCATAAATTTTGTAATTTTGAAAAAAGTTAAAGTAGAGGTTTTAATCGAAAAAAGAAAAGAAATTTGAAAAAGAATATCTTATTTGTTGTAAATCCTATTTCTGGAGATATTGATAAATCAGCCTTGATAGAATCTGTATCTCAATTTGCCGCAAAAGAAAATTTGAATATCATAGTTTATACAACTACAGGTGAAAACGATATTCAAAATATAAAAGACCTATATACTAACTATAAGCCTGCACGCATAATCGTTGCAGGAGGTGATGGTACCATCAAAATGGTTGCCGAAGCCATGGAAAAAGAGGATGTGATATTAGGAATATTACCAGCAGGCTCTGCCAATGGTTTGGCTGTTGATCTCAATTTACCTACAATTGTAGAGGAGAATCTATCAATTGCATTTTTGAATGATTACTTAGCTATTGATATGATTTCAATCAACGGAAAAAAAAGTATTCATTTAAGTGATATTGGTCTTAATGCAGCATTGGTAAAAAATTATGAAAGCAGTAGTGTAAGAGGAATGTGGGGTTATGCTTTGCAAACCGTGTCTACATTAATGGAGCTTGATGATCCTTTTATAGCCACTATTACTGGAGATTTTCCAACTATTGTGAGCGAAGCTAGAATGGTGGTTATAGCTAATTCTCAAAAATATGGTACTGGTGTTACTATAAATCCTCATGGAGTAATGAACGATGGGAAATTTGAATTGGTAGTGTTGAAAAATATGGATTTACTCTTGTTGGGTAAAATAATAACGGGAAATATGCCTTTTAATGATGAGGATGTTGCTATTATATCAACAAATAAAGCTCAAATTTCACTCAATGTACCTGCAGATTTTCAAATAGATGGTGAGTATTGTGGTAAAGAAACCAAATTAAATATTGAAATACTTAAAGGACAAATGAAAGTGGCTATTCCTTATTCAGATATCCCAGCTATTTAAAAAGGATTACGCTCTTGCCAAATGGTTTCGGGTTCTAAGTATTTGAATACTTTTGGTAATAAAAGATTAAAAAAATAAGATTCATGGCGCATTAAACCAAATACTTCCTCCGGTTTAGCACCTACTGAACTTTTTATTTCTAATGCCGTTCTGGCAAATACAATTGATTTAAATTTTTTATTTATAGAATAAGCTATCATATCATAAAGCATATTCAAATAAAGCATCTTTTCTCGTTGAATGGTTTCATCATAGCCCAAAAAATAGGTATCCATAATAGATCCGTTTTTTATTAATGTGTTGAAACCAATGAGTTTTCCGTTCAAGAAATATCCATAAAAAAGAAATTTATCCTTAAACTGCTCTTTAAAAACACTAAAATGATTTTTGGGTAGAAAAAAAGTGTTAAAAGGAGCATTTTTTGCCACATACAGATACAATTCGTAGATAGTGTCTTCAAGGGCTAGGATTTCCTCTAGAGGTAATTTTCTTTTTTCAATTCCAGTAGCCCTTTTACGACCTCTTTTATATTGATCTCTGTATTTTTTCGATAATGAATTGATATAATCAGTTTCTTGGTGCCAATTAGTATCAATTGTAAAAATCATATTGGGTTGAGTAGAAAACTTGAAATCTTTTCTAAAAGCGGGGATTCTAAACAGTTCGAATTCTTTGGAATTATAATCCTTAAAAGATGTAATGTGTATTTTTATACCTTTTTGTGCAAATTTATTTTTTAATTCTTGAACCGATTCATGTAACGTTTGAATTGCTTTTGTAGGATTGGCATTTGAGCTTAACGCAAATGAATTTTGGCCTGTGAGCATATTGTTGCCAACAATCAATACATGCGAAGCTATTTTTTTAAAAACAAAATTCCGTATCCTATTCTTGATGCTGTTATCACGTTCCCCAAAGCTATCAAGTGCATTTAAATCAATAAATTGAGAAATAGCAATCCCAATTAAGTCATCTTGGTTGAAGATACCAATGAAATGGCATTGCATATTTGTAGGGCAAGCATTTTCAAGTACTTGAAGGTATTTTTTGGATAAAAAAACAGTCGTAGAAGCAAGATTATCCCAATTTAAGGGTAATAAAGCGGTATTATCGAAAATTTTGAACGAATATGATGAATCCAAATTGAATGTAAATATTTATACAAAATTAGTTATTTATGTTCAATGATTTACATTAAAGTATTGTTCTAAAAATTGATGTATATATAAAGTAAAATTTAATACAGGAAACCAGAAGTTTATTTGAATAGTATACAAAGGGATGCTTAAACAATAGTTGATATTATTAGTCAATGGGGTGTAATTGTTGTATCTTTAGCAATACACATTTAGGGATTATAAATCAATTTAATATTTATGAAAACATATACTGAAACAACTATTCAAAAGGAATTGGTTGCATTGCAAGATTGGAACTTTATTGAGAATGCATTAGAGAAAAAATATGTTTTTAAGAATTTTACTCAAGCAATGGGTTTTATAGTTCAAGTAGGTATTATTGCTACCTCTTTTGATCACCATCCTGATTGGTCAAATTCCTATAATAAAGTGCATCTTAAACTCAGTACACATGATGCTGGTGGAGTAACACTTAAAGACATCCAGCTTGCAACAGCTATAAATGAAATACCTTAATTTGCTAGCAGACAATGAATTTGTGTTTTTGAATAGTAGAGTTTTAATGTTCATTAGTAATTGTAAACAAATTTTTAATATTTAAATATTTTATATTAACAGTATTAGATCATAGTGTTTTAATTGAATTCATAAAAATGTAGGACTTTAGTCCAATAAAAATCTAAAAAGATGTAGTTCGTCGATTTTATTTGCTGTATAACTATAAAAAAACTAATTTTATGTTAATATGTAACGTAACAATCAAGGTATGAAAAGAGCTATACTGTTTTTATTGATTCTTTTGAGCAGTAATGTAATTACTGCAGCAATCTCTCCAAAAGAAAAAGAGGCTTTGATAAAATTGTACCAAGTTACAGGTGGTCCACAATGGAAAGTAAAGTGGGATTTAAAAACTTCAGAAACATCATGGTACGGTGTTAAAATTGAGGGTAATAAAGTTATTGCGTTAGATCTATCAGATAATAATTTAACAGGCAAGATTCCTAGTGAAATTTCTAATTTAGTGAATTTGCAGGTTTTAAATTTACACAAAAATCAACTTTCAGGGAACATACCTCAATCTTTAGGGAAGTTAAAGTTATTAAGAATTTTGGACCTTTCGTTCAATCAGTTATTTGGGCCAATTCCTACTTCATTATGTCAATTAGATAAATTGAATACACTTGATTTGTATATGAATAATTTATCTGGTACTCTACCAAGTCAGTTGGGATTATTAACACAATTAGAAAACTTGTCCCTTTTTAATAATGAAATTACAGGGGAGATTCCTAGCTCACTTTATGAACTTAAAGGATTAAAAACATTAATGTTAAACAGTAATAAATTAATAGGAAGCTTGAGTAAAGATATTGAAAATATGATTTTTTTAGAAAACTTAAGTTTGTTTGATAACAATATGAATGGTCAAGTTCCTATGGAATTAAAAAAGTTAAGCAGGTTAAAGGAAATGAATTTGTCTTATAATAAATTTAATGGATTTGTGTCCAAAGATTTAGCAGTGTTAGATGTTATGAATATGACAATGTTGAATGAAAAAGGTTTGGCTGTGGCTTTAACGGTAGTTTCCGATAGGAATTCTGCAATCGTATCAGAAGATTAAAGTTTAATAAATAATTTAGTTGGTTTTAAATTTAATAAACGTAGTTGAATTAAATCTGTAAGTAATTACAGGTTTTTTTTTGTGGAGTAGTTTTTGAGATACGCGCTAACAGT
>NZ_MTCA01000020.1:0-26704 GCF_002150205.1 Flavobacterium sp. FPG59
GTTAAATAATGGGTTTTGGTCACATATTTTACCATCATAAAAATCGTATTTTTGAAATTTAAGATTTTCATAATTTACAACAATTAAATCTCCATTAAAAAAAACTGCAAAATCATACCCTGATGGAGGTAAATTATCTTGAAATGTTTTAGTTAAACTTTGTCCATTATTTAAAACCATAACAATTGGGATGTCTCTTTTAGGATAAGTACTTCTGTATGAACTAATCTTAATATTTTTCCCGCTTTTATTTTCAATAGTATATTTGTAAAATTTACCGCTTCCTTGATCTGTGCAGCTTAAAAGCAGCAACGACACTAGATAAAAATAGAGTAATTTTTTCATAATCTTAATCTTGCCAATTATTAAATAGTTCATCTAAGTAAATTTCTGTTGGATTGTTATATCTGTTCTTGATATTGTCACGCCATTCATTCCAAGATTTTGCACCAACTAAAGCGACTTATTCTTTTCTTAAATTAAAACAACCCTTTCAGAATTAGTTACTCTGCAAGGGCTTGAGTGTTATTAATTACAATTTCCACCGCAATCTTGTGCATTTTGAAAATCCTCGGGGGTTATGTTGTAAACTTCTGTTTGCTCGTCGCTAAAAACTGGATTAAAAATGTTTCTAGCTTGATTAAAACATTGATTTGTTGCTGTACATTCTTGATAAATCACCTTTTTTATGCCATCAAAAATAATTTCAACATGAGTCAAACTACCTATTGTAGTTTTACTAAAAAGATTACTCATATTATACCCTTTAGCACCTGGAGGATAATAAATATACTTTTTGTTAAATTTTTCGTTTTGCTGTAAAGTTATTGCGTTCTGAACCTCTTTAACTCCTCCAATGTAAGGTATTAAAACTACTTTCTTTCCTGAAGTATTAAGAATTGAATAATCATATGTTATTTTGTCTCCTTGATCAGTGCAACCTATTACTATGAATAATGCAATAATTATATAATATATCTTTTTCATAATCTTAATCTTGCCAGTTATTAAATAATTCGTCTAAGTAAATTTCTGTTGGATTGTTATATCTGTTCTTGATATTGTCACGCCATTCATTCCAAGATTTTGCACCAACTAAAGCGACTTATTCTTTTCTTAAATTAAAACAACCCTTTCAGAATTAGTTACTCTGAAAGGGTTTGAGTGTTATTAATTACAATTCCCGCCACAATCTTGTGCGTTTTGATAATCCTCAGCAGTTATGGTGTAAACTTCGGTTTCCTCGTCATTAAACTTTGAATTAAATGGATTTCGATTATTTTCTGTGTACTTTATACTAATAGCATTATTTGATATAGACGGACAAGTTGTACATTGCTCAGAATAGATACTGAAAATATTAATTTTTTCAGTATTATAAACGAAAGCTATATAATCAGATTTAAGTAGATTAACCATTGAATAACCTGCACCTCCAGGAGGGGTATATCTGTATTTTTTATTTATTTTTTCGCCTTGATTAAGTGTAATAGCATTTTTAAAATCTTTTTCTCCATTTAAGAAAGGAATTAAAATTACTGTTTTTCCTGAATCATTTACAATCGTATAATCATAATCTATTACACTCCCTGGCTCACAACCGGAAATAATTATAATTGCAGAAATTAACATGAGTAGTTTTTTCATAATTTTAGTCTTGCCAGTTATTAAATAATTCGTCTAAGTGAATTTCAGTTGGGTTATCGTATCTGTTTTTAATGTTGTCACGCCATTCATTCCAAGAACTGGCACCAATTAAAGCAACTTATTCTTTTCTTAAATTAAAACAACCCTTTCAGAATTAGCTACTCTGAAAGGGTTTGAATGCTATTAATTACAATTCCCGCCACAATCTTGTGCGTTTTGAGAATCCTCAGGAGTGATGGTATAAACTTCTGTTTGCTCATTATTAAATTCAGGTCTAAAAATATTTCTAGGTAAAGAATTACAATTAGAAGTTACAGAACATTCTTCGTAAATTATTTTTTTTGAGTTTTTGAAAACAAATTCTAAGTGTGTAACATTCCCAATTGTATTTGACTTAAAAATACCACTCATCGATAAACCACCTGAATACGGTGCATAGTCTGTATATTTCTTATTAAAATTCCCTCCATTTTGTATAGTAACTTTATTGCTTGTTTCTTTTACTCCATTTATATATGGAATCACTTCCACAATATAACCAGAATTATTAACAACCGAATAATCATATTTTTTTTCTTCACTACTCTCAGGTCCACAACCAAGCAAACCAAGCAGAATTATTATTATTAGCTTTTTCATAAGTTATTTTACCAATTATTAAATAGTTCATCTAAATAAATTTCTGATGGATTGTTATATCTATTTTTAATATTGTCACGCCATTCATTCCAAGAACTTGCACCAACTAAAGAATTTTGTAATTGCATTATTGTATAGCCATTTACTCTGTCAACAGGATAATTAAATCCATAAAACTCCCTTTGATTAAAACTATCAATCATATCAAACCCAGCGGACGTATATTATATATCATTTTTATCAGAACAGGAAACAATCAAAAATGAGCAAAATGCTAGCAAAATAAAATTAAAACGAATTGTTTTTTTCATTAAATCTAGGGTTACAAGGTTATTGTCACGAAGATACTAAAATCATAATACAGAATAACCTTGCCAAATTATTTAACAATAATATAATACTAGGGCAAACAAATAAACTAACTAAACTTCGTCATGTATTTCTGGACAATAGCTTCGGTGTTTTCATTCCTGATTTTTTGTTCCAATTGAATAGGAGGCGAAGCACGTTCTAAACAATCTTTTACGGCACAAGTTTCACAAGTAACACCTACAATTTGTTTTTTGAGCGACTCATTTTCGATGAACTTAAACTTTTTCTTCATTCCTGCTGTCATCAATATTCCAACAGAAATACTTCGGATACAATCTGTTTTAAAAGGATCTGGCGTAGCCGATGAAAAAACGAGATACTCATTTTTACTGTTTTCGTAACTAGAGATTTGGGCATCAAAAAAGTGATTTTTACCCTGCTTTATTGATTCTTCAATCGTTCGTATAGAAACCCATCTGCGGCAGTAATGCTCGTTCATTTCATTAGCATGCGGCTCCTGCTGATTGGTGATGTGTAACTCCTTTTTTATCTGATAAGTATCCGTTCCTTTTTGGTGCGAAAGTCGTAAGAAAAACAAATTCTTGAGATTAAAATCCTTCGGTAAAATATTAGTCAAACGCTGGTAAAAAGACTCAGGAGACACATTAAACTGGTTCATCAACTGAACCATTTGTTGTGGTTTAGGATTTTCTAGAGCTAAGAATACATTCAGCTCTTCTATAAGATGTTGACGCGGCAATAATAAAGCGCCAGCGAAATAAGAGGCGTAAAAATTATTCAACACTTGGTCAAAATTATCAAATTTTATCCAACTAAAAGTATACAATCGCTCCTTGATTTCCATGTAGTTGTATGCAATTTCTTTAGCTAAAATAAACGCTTTTTGTCCTTCATCAATATCGTTTGATAGCAACAAAGTTTTACTAGAGGGTACAAAAATAGAACGTAAATCACCCAAAGCTTCGTGCTCTGTAAAAATCAACTCTTGTATGGTATATCCATATTCTTCAACAAGAATAGCCTTTAGCTCTGTGATAGAAATATTAGTGGTTAAGTCTACATGAAACGCTTTACAAAACAAAAGAACTTTCTCCTCTAAATCTTCAAAATAATTATTGTGCGCCTCTTGATAAGAACGAAGTGCTGCCAAGAAAAAACTTTCTCTGGTAAGGTTATAGTGTTGCGCAATTTCAATAATGGTACTTATAAAAGCATTGACCTTAGCAGGTGCATTGGCAATAATATCAATTAAATCAGCTTCTTGAATTCCAAACAGCTCCAGCGGAATCTCTTTTAAAATTCCTGATTTTAGTATTTCACCAATAGGCGCCAAATTATTATCCAGTTTCAACGAAACCATGTGATCATAAGTAACATCTAATTTTTCAGCCAGTAAAATAATCTTATCGGTTTTAGGATATTTCTTTCCTTTCTCAATTTCGTTCAAATACGATTTGGAAAGCGCTGTGATTTTGGCTAAACCAAATAAAGACAAATTTTTAGCCGTACGTGCTTGCTTGAGTTTAAGCCCAAAAATAAGCTTGATATAATCTTTCTCTATGTTCATATCTCAAAGATAAGACAAAAAATATTTTCGCCAAAAAAAATATTTTTACATTTTAGCGTACGTTCGCTTTTTTTATTAAAAACTTTTTGTATCATTGCAGTGTTAAAAAATAATATTGACAACAAAAAAAGATAATTAGTTATGGAAACAGGTCAAAAAACAGAAATTAAAGAAATATATTCAACCAATATGTTAAATTTTTCAATAGAGACTACAGAGCGTTATCCTGAAATTTTAACCGATGAAGCAATAACATTCCTTTCTTTACTTCATGAAAATTTCAATAATGAACGTTTGTTGTTATTACAAAACAGAATAAAACAACAAGATTTATTTGATGCAGGCGCACTACCTACTTTTCCTTTGGAAACAAAAGAAATTAGAGAAAACAACTGGGAAGCAGCAACTACACCAGATGATCTAGCAGACAGAAGAGTTGAAATAACAGGGCCTGTAGATCGTAAAATGGTAATCAATGCCCTGAATTCTGGTGCTAAAACTTTCATGGCTGATTTTGAAGACAGCACTTCCCCAACTTGGAGCAATCTTATGACAGGACAGCAAAACCTGAAAGATGCCGTAAACAAAACAATTACTCTTGAGGATCCTATAAAAAACAAAAAATACAGTTTAAACGAAAAAACTGCCGTATTGTTAGTTCGTCCGAGAGGATTGCATTTGCCTGAGAAAAATATTTTAATTGGCGGTGTACAAACTTCAGGATCACTAATTGACTTTGGGTTGTATGCCTTTCACAACTATAAAAAACTTATTGAAGATGGTACAGCACCTTATTTTTACATCCCAAAACTAGAACATTATCTTGAAGCAAGATGGTGGAACGAAGTTTTCCTATTTACGCAGGAGTATTTAGGAGTAAAAAAAGGAACATTCAAAGCAACCGTTTTAATCGAAACAATAACCGCCAGTTTTCAATTGGACGAAATTATTTATGAACTGAAAGATCATATTGTTGGTTTGAATTGCGGAAGATGGGATTACATTTTTTCATATATCAAAAAATTACGAAACAATCCCAATTTCATTGTCCCAAACAGAGATCAAGTAACCATGACAGCTCCGTTTATGAGTGCTTATTCACAACTGGTAATTCAACGTTGCCACAAACGCAACATACACGCTATAGGCGGAATGGCAGCACAAATTCCGATCAAAAATAATGAAGAAGCCAATACTATAGCTTTTAACAAAGTAATTGCCGACAAAGAACGTGAGGTTAAAAATGGTCATGACGGTACTTGGGTAGCACATCCTGATTTGGTTCCGCTTGCCATGACTGTATTTGACAAATATATGCCTTCCAAAAACCAAATTGATGTAAAACGAGAGGACGTTCACGTAACCGAAAGCGATTTACTAGAAACTCCAAAAGGAACCATCACAGAGGAAGGCGTTCGAAAAAACATCAGTATTTCTGTTTTATACATTGCATCGTGGCTCAATGGCCAAGGAGCAGCAGCATTGCACCACTTGATGGAAGATGCTGCAACTGCAGAAATTTCTAGATCACAACTGTGGCAATGGCTGCAAAACAAGGTTACGCTAGATAACGGAAAACAACTAAACACCAATTACTACCATAAACTAGCCATGGAAGAATTTGAAAAAATAAAAAAACTAGTTGGAGATGAAAATCATGAGAAACAAAAATACATTCTAGCGGAACAATTATTAGATCAACTGGTGGTAAACAAGAATTTCATAGACTTTTTAACCCTACCAGGATACAAATACATTTAAAAAACAATTGCAATAAAATAAATATCAATAAAATATTAAACACCATTTAAACCATACAAACACTATGAAAACTACCGAAACAAGAATTCAAGAATTAGTTGCAGACTGGATTTCAAACCCAAGATGGAAAGGCATTGAGCGTCCGTACACTGCTGAGGAAGTTGTTAAACTACAAGGTTCTTACCAAATAGAACACAGCGTTGCAAGACTAGGAGCTACTACTTTATGGAACAAACTTAATTCGCAAGATTTTGTGGCAGGACTTGGCGCACTTACAGGAAACCAAGCTATTCAAGAAGTAGAAGCTGGACTTGAAGCCATATACTTGAGCGGTTGGCAAGTTGCAGCCGATGCAAATGTAGCCGGCGAAATGTACCCTGACCAATCATTATACCCTGCCAATAGTGTTCCGCTTGTAGTAAAACGTATTAACAATGCACTCTTAAGAGCAGATCAAATACAAGTGGTAAACGGAACTACTGATAAAAAAGACTACCTAGTTCCTATTGTGGCTGATGCCGAAGCTGGTTTTGGAGGAAACTTAAATGCTTTTGAATTAATGAAATCAATGATCGAAGCAGGAGCTGCAGGTGTTCACTTTGAAGACCAATTGAGTTCTGCTAAAAAATGCGGTCACCTTGGCGGAAAAGTATTAGTTCCTACGCAAGAAGCTATCAATAAATTAATTGCAGCGCGTCTTGCAGCTGATGTTATGGGAACGCCTACGCTTGTTGTTGCTAGAACTGATGCTGATGCTGCTAATTTATTGACTAGTGATATTGACCCAAGAGACGCAAAATTCATTACAGGAGAAAAAACTGCTGAAGGCTTTTTTTATGTGAATTGTGGAATTGAACAAGGAATTGACCGTGGATTGAGTTACGCACCGTATGCTGATTTAATTTGGATGGAAACTAGTAACCCTGATTTAGCATACGCCAAACAATTTGCAGAAGCTATTCACGCACAATTCCCAGGAAAAATGCTAGCTTACAATTGCTCTCCATCTTTTAACTGGGCTGCAAAACTATCTGTAGCTGAAATGGAAACTTTTAGAGAAGACCTAGCAGCTATGGGCTATAAATTTCAGTTCATCACATTGGCTGGGTTTCATGCCTTAAATACAAGTATGTTTGAACTTTCAAAAGCTTACAAAGAAAGAGGAATGGCGGGCTACTCTGAGTTACAAGAAAGAGAATTTGCTTTACAAAAACACGGTTTCAAAGCGGTAAAACACCAAGGATTTGTAGGGACTTCTTATTTTGATGCGGTACAAAATACTGTAACAATTGGAAAATCAAGCACTACAGCCATGAAAGATTCTACTGAAACGGCACAGTTTTAAATATCTAAAAAGCATAAAAAAACACGATTCCGTAAGAAATCGTGTTTTTTGTTTTTTTTAGAGAAATGATATTTATTTCGATTCGAAAATTTCTAGATCAGCCACTACTTTCTCTTTTGCTTTTTGAATACTAACTTTGCTTACAGAAACGGGTAAGTAATACTTTCCGTTTTTAGCTGCTTCCCATTTCAATTTCTTATCTTTAGCCAAAGCTTTTTCAACAATTTCTTTTGGAACGGATAAATCATAAACCTGCTTGTTTAATCCTTTTTTGGCCATTACTTTTTGAGAAAAAAGGACTTCTTTATTGCTGTTCTCAATTTGAAACACCACTTCGGCATCTTCATTAGAGTAAAACCAAATTTCAGCTTTAGGATCTGTTGGTTTAGCCCAAGCACTCCAGCTATTACCCCATTCTCTTGATTTTTTTATCTTTTTCAATTCAAAAATATGAATATTAGAAGCTAAAACTTTGTCATTTATATTTTGGACTTGATCCAAATTAACTTTGTAAATAGAGCGTCCATGAGTTCCTATTACAAGATCTTTAGCTTTCTTTTGAATGACTAAATCATGTACCGCAACATTAGGCATCCCATTGGAGAAATCTTCCCAAGTCTTCCCTCTGTTTAATGAAACATATAGTCCATTATCAGTCCCTAAATACAATACATTCTCATTGTTTGGATCTTCTGCAATTACATTCACTGGACTTGCAGGAATATTACTAGCTATACTAGTCCAGGTTTGTCCATAATCATCGGATGCGAATACATAAGTTGTAAAATCATCATTACGGTATCCATTTAAAGTAGCATAAACGCGTTCTTTTTTATGTGCTGATGCTGCCACCCTAGTTACCCATAAATTTTGAGGCAGATTTTCTGAAATTTTATTCCAGCTCACACCTCCATCTTTCGTCACCTGAATTAGTCCGTCATCACTCCCAGTGTATAACAACCCAAATTGCAAAGTACTCTCACTAATCGTGGCTAGTGTACCAAAGGCAACATTACCTTCCTTAACACCTTGGGTCAAATCTGGTGAAATTGCAGTCCAAGTTTGTCCTTGGTTCATAGATCTGTGCAAAAAGTTCGACCCCATGTACAAGATATCTTGATTGTGTGAGGAAAGCAAAATAGGTGTTTGCCAATTGAATCGGAATGGTTTTTCATCTTTTTTTGGCTTTGGAGAAATATACTCTCTTTTGTTATTGGCACGATCTATACGGTAATAATTTCCAAACTGAAATCCTGTAAAAACAATATTAGGATTGCGTTTGTCTATTTGAGTTTGCATTCCATCACCTCCCATTAAATTTTCATAAGGATATTTTCCTGTTTGTAACCACTCCGAAGAAAATTGATAGTTGCTAGGTCCAACCCATACCCCATTGTCCTGCATTCCACCATAAATATTGTATGGTTCTTGCTCATCAACATTCACAGCATAAAACTGACTCACACTATGTGAATTGCCTTTGAACCAGTGTGCACCATCATCATAAGAAATGTTCAAACCACCATCATTTCCATTAATTAAGTGCCCCGATTTAGCAGGATTAACCCAGACAACATGATGATCAGCATGTACATTCTCTTCACTAATGCTAGTAAACGTTTTACCACCATCATCTGATTTAATTACCGGCACTCCTGATAAGTAAATTTTATTTGCGTTACTCGGATCTACTGAAATAGCTGCAAAGTAATATCCATAAGAATAAAATAAATCGTCAATGAAGTTTTGGTGTGTTTTTGTCCAACTTGTTCCGCCATTAGTAGATTTATACACTTCGGCACCAATAACCTCGGCATCAGCCAAACTATTAATAGATGCTAAGACTAATTTTCCAGCTTCACTTGGTTGCAAATAACCATTTTGCACCCAATGTTTGATATTCTCAGCTCTGTATTTTTCGGTTAAACCATAGTTTTTCAGAATAGAGTTTAAACTTTTATTGGGTATTTTAAGAAACTCATCTCCAGGAACAGCAAAGGCTGCTGGCAATGAATTGCTTTTTTTAGCGTCTAAAGGTCTCTTGAATTGGTTGTCCAGAACGGCATAAACTGTAGCATCATCATAAACGGCTAAGCCAATTCTACCCACACCCTCGCCTGTAGGAAAACCACTTTCAGCTGTAGAATACAATTTCCAAGTTGCTCCAGCGTCTTCACTTTTGTAAATTCCTGATGCTGATCCATTACCTTTAAAATCCCAAGCTTTTCTGTCTTTAGTCCATGCAGCAGCATATTGTATTTTAAAATTTTTTGGCGAAACAGCCACATCAATAATTCCTGTTTCGTTGTTTACAAAAAGGGTTTTACTCCATGTTTTTCCGCCATCTGTGGTTTTATAAATACCTCTTTCTTCATTTTTAGTATACAAATGTCCCACCGCACCTACTACAATTTCATCCGGATTTACTGGATTTATCAAAATTCTACTAATATGGTGCGTGTCATGCAAACCCATATTTTGCCACGTCTTTCCTTTATCCGTTGATTTTAAAATTCCAATTCCAGCATAGGAAGAGCGCGAAGAATTAACCTCTCCCGTTCCTACCCAGATAGTTCCTTGTTTCCAATCTATTGCAATATCGCCCACGTTTTGCGTTGGCGCATTATCCATTACAGGTACAAAACTCATACCGTTATTATTACTATACCACAAACCTCCTGATGCATACCCTACATAAAATTCGGTAGGATTTTCAGGATTTACATCTACATCAACTACACGCCCGCTCATTACGGTTGGACCTACATTTTGTAAATTTAGACTCTGAAAAAGCGATTGTTCTTGCAGTTGTTTCTTAGCCACTAAACTGTTTTGAACCGCCTCAGCAGAGACCTGTGCAGAGGCAACGGTTTGCGCAATAAAAGCGGTTAGGAGTATTCTTTTTTTCATAGGATTGATTTTTGATGCCGAAATTTAAGGATAAATCAACGGACCAAAAAATTTTATACTCTAATTAACACCTGTTTCTCTCAAAGTTAGTATTTTTGAATAATCAATAAAAAATATGGACTGACATCCATTTGTTTTAAATTAATGAGATAAATAAGC
Organism: Flavobacterium sp. FPG59; assembly: GCF_002150205.1. Lineage (NCBI taxonomy): Bacteria > Pseudomonadati > Bacteroidota > Flavobacteriia > Flavobacteriales > Flavobacteriaceae > Flavobacterium > Flavobacterium sp. FPG59. Next base: position 10,362 of record NZ_MTCA01000020.1, read on the forward strand.
CATTCCAATTACATTTCACAACCATAAAAAACAAAACTCAACTCATGAAATACCATCAAATTGACCGCGATTTATTTATAAAAAACAGAGCCAAATTCATGGCTCAAATGAAGCCAAAAAGTTTAGCTGTTTTTAATTCGAATGATATTTACCCTGTATCGGCTGATAGTACGTTGCCTTTTGCACAACACCGAGACATCTTTTATTTGAGTGGTGTAGACCAAGAAGAAAGTATTTTACTACTGTTCCCTGACGCACCTTATGAACACCAACGCGAGATGGTTTTCTTGAAAGAAACGAGCGAGCACATTGCCATTTGGGAAGGTGAAAAATTAACCAAAGAACGCGCTTACGAAGTAACCGGAATCAAAACCGTGTATTGGTTACAAGATTTTGAAAAAGTGTTGTTCGAAATGATGACGCATGCCGAAACCATTTACATTAACACTAACGAGCATTACCGCGCCACCGTCGAGACCGAAACCCGCGAAGCCCGCTTTGTGAAATGGTGGAAAGAAAAATATCCTGCACACGCCGTTGCCAAAAGCAACCCTATCCTGCAACGTCTTCGTTCTGTAAAAGAAAGCGAAGAATTGGACTTGATCCAAAAAGCATGTAACATCACTGAACTTGGTTTTAGACGATTATTACCTTTTGTAAAACCTAATGTTACTGAGTACGAAATTGAAGCCGAATTGATTCACGAATTCATCCGCAATCGCTCTCGTGGTTTTGCGTACACGCCTATAATCGCATCGGGTAACAATGCTAACGTTTTGCACTATATTGAAAACAACCAACAATGCAAAGCAGGCGACTTGATTTTGCTTGATGTAGCTGCTGAATATGCTAATTATTCTAGTGACATGACGCGTACTATCCCCGTTTCTGGTCGCTATTCTACACGTCAAAAAGAAGTTTACAACGCCGTACTTCGTGTAAAAAACGAAGCTACTAAAATGTTAACCACTGGAACACTTTGGAAACAATACCACATCGAAGTAGGAAAAATGATGACCTCAGAATTACTAGGTTTAGGGCTTATTGACAAAGCCGATGTGCAAAACGAAAACCCTGATTGGCCCGCTTACAAAAAATATTTCATGCACGGTACCTCGCACCACATGGGGCTAGACACGCATGATTATGGTATTTTGACCGAGCCAATGCAAGCCAATATGGTCTTTACCGTAGAACCTGGAATTTACATTCCTGCCGAAGGTTTCGGAATTCGTCTTGAGGACAACATTATCGTTCAAGAAAGCGGCGAACCTTTCAACATGATGCGCAACATTCCTATAGAAGTTGAGGAAATCGAAGACCTCATGAACGCATAACACATCTTTCTTATCCATAACAAGCAGTCTAGCGCAATCTAGGCTGCTTTTTTTTTGGGAGCAGTATATATATTTTCAAAACCACCACCTATCCTGCTGTCCGTTCTATTCCCGCTTAAAAAACTACGGCCCAAAAGCCTTGTTTTTTATAAGCGGGAGATGCCACTCCCATCAGGGCTAAAAAGTTCGCTCCGTTTTCAAAAGAGCTAAATGTTAAAACAATTCTAAAGTTGTAACGTTATAAAACAGTTAAAGACTTATTCTTAAAACCGTTATCAGCAACAATTAAAATATTAACTAGAAAAAACTAAAAAACATAAAAATCATGCAAGCACACGAAATTGATTACCACATTTACGGCGAAGAAATGCAATACGTAGAGATCGAACTAGATCCTCAAGAAGTAGTTGTTGCCGAAGCCGGAAGTTTTATGATGATGGATAACAACATCCAAATGCAAACCATTTTTGGAGACGGTTCTGGACAAGAAAACGGATTGTTCGGCAAACTTTTAAGCGCCGGAAAACGAGTACTTACTGGAGAAAGTCTTTTTATGACCGCATTCATCAACCAGAACAATACCAAAAGTAAAGTTTCATTTGCATCGCCTTATCCTGGAAAAATCATTCCAATCGATTTGATGCAATATGGCGGTAAGTTCATTTGCCAAAAAGATTCTTTCCTATGTGCAGCCAAAGGCGTATCTGTAGGAATCGAATTCTCTAAAAAATTAGGAACTGGTTTGTTTGGAGGAGAAGGTTTCATCATGCAAAAAATTGAAGGCGACGGAATGGCCTTTGTACACACCGGCGGAACATTAGCCAAAAAAGAATTAGCCGCAGGCGAGGTATTAAAAGTCGATACCGGTTGTATTGTAGGATTTACAAAAGATGTAGATTATGACATCGAGTTTGTAGGCGGAATCAAAAATTCTCTTTTTGGTGGCGAAGGTTTATTTTATGCTACACTACGCGGACCAGGAACAGTTTATATTCAGTCCTTACCTTTCAGTCGCCTTGCCGATAGAATCATTGCATCGGCACCAAGGGCAGGCGGAAGCAGCCGTGACGAAGGCAGTTTACTGGGCGGTTTAGGCCGATTAATAGACGGTGATAATAGATTTTAAAACTCAAGGCTCTCAGAAATGGGAGCTTTTTTTTAATATATAAGTCATAGGTAATGAGGACAATATTACATCCAATGTTTTACCATATAAGTCATATAAGGACATCTAAGCTTTAGTTTATATGAAATTAAATTCCTTACATGGTTAAAAATACCCACAAACCATATATTAAAAAAACTTAAATGGCTTTAATGTTTAAAAAAATTGATGCCAACAATCGCAGCTAATATTCTTATTTGCTAATTAACTTGCTTAGATTCCTCCTCCGTCGGAATGACAAACTAGCAATTGAATAGTTGGGAATGAAATAAACATTTACAATACTTTATAGCACTTTTCATAGTTACTTATATGAACTTACATGTCTTATATGGTTCAAATACATTTTAGTTAAATTGTTTTTTATTCCGGCTATCACCAAAATTCACCCAAAAAAATCTAAAACTTAAATGGCTTATATGTTTTGAAAAAAATTAAAGCTTTAGCTTTGCACAAACATTACAAAATTGAAACAAATCCTCTTTAAAAATACCACTATTTCCTATACTGACGAAGGAAAAGGAACGGCCATTGTTTTACTCCACGGTTTTCTGGAAAACAAAAGCATGTGGGATTTTTATGTCCCAGAATTGGCGCAAAAAAATCGTGTCATTACTATTGATTTGTTAGGTCATGGCGCCACAGAATGTTTGGGATATGTGCACACCATGGAGGACAATGCCGATGTGGTTCATGCCGTTTTATCAGAATTGCGCATTCGTAAAGCTATTTTTGTAGGGCATTCTATGGGAGGTTACGTAGCTTTGGCTTTCGCTGAATTGTATCCCGATACTGTCAAAGGATTGGTTTTACTCAACTCAACAACAAGAGCCGACAGTGAAGAGCGCAAAAAGAATCGGGATCGTGCCATTAAAGCCGTGAAACAATCTTTTGTGAATTTCATTTCGCTTTCAATTGGTAATTTATTCAGTGAAAATAACAGAGACCGATTGGCTGCTACGATCGAAAACGTCAAAAAAGAAGCACTGCAAACGCCCTTGCAAGGAATTGTTGCCTCACTAGAGGGCATGAAAATCAGGCAAGATCGAGAAGTATTGCTGCACCTTACGCCTTTTCCGAAACTTTTAATTTTAGGAGAAAAAGATCCTGTTTTGAATTATGAGGAAACCAAGGGACAAATAGAAAACACGGCGGTCCAACTTATCACTTTTCCTGATGGACACATGAGTCACATAGAAAATCAAGACGAATTATTAAAAGTTTTACTGTCTTTTTTTAAAAGTATTTAGAGCATTCCAAATCTTAAATAACCTTTTTCAACGAGTTCGTTTTTATCTTTTAAATGATGCATTTTCCTATCTTTCATTAATGCCAGTTTGGTCGAAATTTGAATCACATTTTCATAATTATGATCGGTTATTAAAATGCCTTTTACAGCAGACATGGTCGTGATTAATGCATTTATGTTTTCAACCATAATGGGTGACAAGCCGTTGTAAGGCTCATCAAGCAGTACAAATTTTGAATCATTGTTCAGGATTAATTTAATTTCTAGATACCGCAATTCCCCACCAGATAAATGTTTGATTTTTTTACCCAACATAGACTGTATCATGGCATCTGCATAAAAATCTTGTAATTGCTCTTTCGCAATGCACAATTGAATGGTTTTTTGTACCGAAAAAGAATTTGGAATAAAAGAATCCTGCGGTAAATAGCTGATTTCTTTTAACAGCTCACTTGTTTTTGAAAGCACTTTTCCACCAACCCGAACAAACTTAAAATCAGCTGCTTCTATTCCGAAAATAATCTTCAATAATGTAGATTTACCAGAACCATTTCGACCCAAAATCCCGAGAACAGTACCCGTTTCACATTTCAAATACACATCCGAAAGAATAATTTTTCCTCCGTATTGTTTTTGCACACTATCTACTTCTAAAATACTTGTTGTCATAGGAAATTCAATATAAGGTTCACAACAAGAATGAAGATCATCGAAAAGAAAAAATTAATGAGGAATCCATAAACAATCAACTGAATTTTTGAAAGACCGTTGTTGTAATAAAACAAGTATTCGTTTTTAGCATTCACCTCTTTAATCAAAAGACTGATGAAAAATCCAAAAAACAAGAGCGCATATTTAAAGGTTTCAAAACCTCCAAAAACACCTACCAAAGCACTTATAGCAATGTTTATGGCTAAAGTACTTTTGTAAAACTCGAAACTGTTGTATAGTTTTTTGATAATCGATGAATTAAATTATTTTTTCTTTGAAAGGCGTATTCACATCCAAAATTTCACTTAATAAAAGTACCAATTGTTCCAGATAATTTCTCAAAATATCATCGGTGATACTACCATTGACAGTTTTATCTACTTTAAAATTAAAAGGTAAAAAACCTGCTTTTAGATTTTTAAAAGAGATAATTCCAGCTTCGATAGTTTTTCCTTTTGCTTCCGTTTCGTACATGTACGCGTATGCAAGCACCTGTATGATTTTATCACTTTTAATATCTTCAATGAGTCCGTTCCAAGATTTCAAAGTCACATTGGCTTTATCCACTTTCCCCGTTTTATAATCGATGATTCGGATGTTTCCATTACGCTCTTCAATTCGGTCCACATTTCCTTTTATCAATACTGGAAAAGGCAAATTAGGATGATGCAAAATGCGCTCAAAAGTTTGTTCTAAAGCAATAATTTTGATGGCATCTCCATTTTTGATATTTTCTAATTCTACTTTCAAGAAATTAGAAACATTACGTTTGGCTACTTCAAAGGCTAATAAATTCTTTCCTTTTTTGATTTCGCCTTCCTTGTACACTAATTTAAATTGCTTGAGCACCTCATCATCTATTTGTTTGAAACAATTTTGAATATCAGTTTCTGAAATAAATTTATTAATAAATGGTTCGTATAAAACACGCAGGGTCTCATGAATAATGGTACCTAGCGTATTCAAGGCAATATTTTCTTCTACCTCTTCGACTTCGCTAATGCGTAAAATTTTCTGGAAATAAAACTGTATCGGATTACGGATATAACTGGTCAAAGCAGAGGGTGAAAATCCTTTTTCTGCTATTTCTTTCAATCGCAGCATCACACTTTCTGATTTAGGAATTACTATCGGTTGGTACGCCGTATCGGGTAAAACCGCATTGTAAATTTCATGAGTAATTGTATGATTTTTTTGCTTTTCTACTTCCAGTTGTGTTATAAACCGACTCTTTTCACCAGCATCCAAACCTTCACTTTCGGTGTTATAAAACAAGTAAATAGTTTTGGCACGCTGCAATAAATGATAAAAATGATAGGTATAAATGGCGTCTTTCTCCTTAAAAGTTGGTAAACCTAACTCCCTCTTCACGTCATAAGGAATAAAGGAATTTTGAGATTTACCAGCAGGGAATTTACCTTCATTCATAGAGGTGACAATGACTGTGTCAAAATCCAAAACTCTGCTTTCTAACACACCCATAATCTGCAAACCATTTAATGGCTCACCTTCAAACGATACTTCGGCAAGATCAATAACCTGCTTATAAATAGAATATAGCGTTTCTATTTTATCAATATGTTCGTGTTTAGAATAGTAGTTAATAAGTTTATTGATTACTTTAAAAATAGCAAAAACAAAGGCCTTAGTGATTTTTTCTTCCTCATTATCGTTGCTTAAATTCTCTTTTATAGTTTGCAATAATTTAGAAATTGTTTCTAAAACAGGAATCGATCCGTTTTCCCATTTTTGAAATAATAGCAGAAACAATTCACTAGGCTCAACTTGCAAGTCCATCAATTTATGATGCGTGATAAACGTATAATTATTTAGATTGATAATTTTTACGAGCGCATTGGTATTTGCATACGGTTCCACTAATGGATGTGTTAGAATATCTAAAACATCTTTATAATACAAAACGTAACTTTTAGCATTTCTTGAAAGTGCATTCGTATGCATTTTAAATAATTTACTTATCAAGATTTGAGCCGGATTATTCTTGCTGGAATAACCCATTGTAATATTTAAAGCGCCAACTGTTGATGGCAACGAATATAAAAGTGGAACCAAGAGATTTTCATCTCCTAATACAACTGCAACTTTATCAAGATGATCATCAATTCCTAACGCATTAGATTCAAGGATGACATTTTCAATTATATTTCCTGCTATTTTTGCTTGACCTATTGTTTTGGGTGTGCCAATAACCTTTATGTCTTTGGTTTGCGAAAAATCATCAACTATCCATTCAAAAGGGTTCACTTTGTAATGTTTCCAATTTTCTTTAAATCTTCTCACAAAAAGTCCTGCATCATGATACGGATCGTTGAGAAAAGTTTGATCTACATCCCAAAAAATTTCAGCTTGTTCACTTGCTATTAGATGTTGAATTATTTTTTCTTCGGCAGCATTTAGTGCATTAAACCCCGCAAAAAGATACTTTTTATCTTGAACACTTTCTGAAAAATGAATTAGATTATGAACTGCTTCTCTATAAATTAATCCCTGATAACCAACTCCTTTTTTTAGCAAATGACTGTACAGATTTTGGTAATAAACGGGTAATAATTTCCAAAAATCAATGTACTTTTCTAATAAAGTCGTTTTGTTTTCCACCTCAATCCCCCATTTTTTGATGTCTTCAATATCTTTCAAATAGGACAAAACATGTGTTGGATCTAATAAATACCGATCAATTTCATTAAAATCTTGCAATAAGGTTTTGGCCCAATTGGCAAATAACTCAAAGGTTTGTTGACTTGTTGTATCAGTTATAGATAAATACACTTCATAAAATTCAAATAACAACTCAATAGGATCAATAGTACGAATACTTGCAATGTCTTGAATAAAATCCTCAATACTGATAATTTCTGGAGAAAAAACATTTGTAGTCACCTGACGTTTTAGAGCTTCAATAAGAAATATTTTAGCTCGTTTATTAGGTAGCACTACAATTGTATCTGAAAAACGAGTTGCATGTTTTTCTATTAAAACTGTAGCTATTTTATCTAAAAAGGTAATATTTGTCATTTTATAAAAATAAAAAAAACGCCTCGATAAATCGAGGCGTTTTCTATAAATATTTTGAGGGAATTATTCTTTAATCAAAGAAATCTCAACTCTTCTGTTTTCAGCTTTTCCTTTTGCAGTTTTGTTAGGTGCAATTGGTTTAGTTTCTCCAAAACCAGTAGATCTTAATCTATCAGTAGCGATACCGTTTTCAACTAAATAATTTTTAACTGCAGCAGCTCTGTTTTCAGATAAAGATTGGTTTAATTCATTACTTCCATCGCTATCAGTGTGACCTTCGATTTGGAATTTAGAATTTGGATACTCATTCAAGATATCTTTAATTGATGTCAATACTGCATAAGTACCTTGTTGGAAAGTAGATTTACCAGAATCAAATAAGATTACTTTACCATAGTTATTTAAAGTTTTCATCACATCGTCAGAAACTTCAGGACAACCTTGGTTAGCAACAGTTCCTTTTACAGAAGGACATTTGTCATCTTTGTCTAATACACCGTCTCCGTCAGTATCTGGCCAAGGACAACCTGCGTTATCTTTAGGACCTGCTACAGTAGGACATTTGTCATTTTTATCTGCTACTCCGTCTCCGTCAGTATCAGGACATCCTTTTAATGCAACTGGACCAGCTTCATTAGGACAAGCATCATCTTTATCAGCGATTCCATCTCCATCAGCATCAGGACATCCATTTAAAGATGCTAAACCAGCAACATCTGGACAAGAGTCAGCGCTATCTTGGATTCCGTCTCCATCAGTATCAGGACATCCGTTGAATTGCTTTAAACCAGCAACATCTGGGCAAGCATCATCTTTATCATATATTCCGTCTCCGTCAGTATCTTTACCTCCAAATTTGAAGATGATCCCAGCAGAATGCTGGAAATGAGATGGAGCATCTGGCGTGCCATTAGCTTCTTGTCTATCTCCAAAAGATTTTTTGTATCTTGTTGCTAATTCAACACCTACGTTCTCAGTGAACCAGAATGTTAAACCTGCACCAGGATTTAAAGTTCCATAACTACTATCTCCTAGGAAAGTGTATCCACCACCTACAGAAAGAGAAGGATCAATAACTTTAGACTTGATCATGTTCATGAAGCTATATCTAATAGTAGCATCAATTCCATAATACATTAAATCTCCGGGATTGTTTACTACATATCCACGAGAATCTCTTCCTGGAGCAGCTGGATTAAAGTTTACGTATTTGTCAATTTTGTTTACAGATCCTGCAAGACCTACAGAGAAATTATCTCCAACATATTTCGATACACTAAGGTACGATACTGATGGTAACATATTCCAGTTGTCTTTTACAGCAAATGGTTGAGAGAAATGACGATCAGCCCATCCTTTTCCTCCTCCTGCACTAGTTTTAGTATCTATTGCATTTACTCCGAAAGATATTGCAATAGGATTGTTGCTATCTTGTGCTTGAGATGTAAATCCCACCACCATCATCGCAGCAACAAAAATTTTGTTAAGATGTTTCATACTTAAATTTTTTAATTACATTTAGTTAATTATGAACAAAAGTAGCACGTAAATCTTAAACTACAAAACGAAATGTTAAAAAAAATCTATTTACGTGCTTAATGTGGGAATTATATAATGTTTAACATAGTCCCTACTTCTACAAATGCCTGAATTGCTTTATCTAAATGCGCTTGTGTATGTGCAGCAGAGAGTTGCACTCTAATTCTTGCTTTATCTTTAGGAACAACTGGAAAAAAGAAGCCTATCACATATATACCTTTCTTTAATAATTCATCAGCCATTGTTTGTGATAATTTTGCATCATACAGCATTACTGGCACAATTGCCGAATCACCATCTATAATGTCAAAACCAGCTTTTTTCATTCCGTTTTTGAAATAATTTGTATTCCATTCTAGTTTGTCACGTAAAGTGGTGTCTTTTTCTAATAGATCAAAAACCTTTATTGAAGCACCTACAATTGATGGCGCTAGTGAATTAGAAAACAAATAAGGTCTTGAACGTTGACGTAAGATTTCTATAATTTCTTTTTTTGCAGTAGTGTAACCACCCATTGCCCCTCCTAGTGCTTTTCCTAAAGTTCCTGTAACTATATCTACCCTGCCCATTACTCCTTTTGCTTCGAGCGTACCTTTTCCGGTTGCACCAATAAAACCTGCAGCATGGCACTCATCTACCATAACCATGGCATCATATTTATCAGCTAAATCACAAATTTTATCTAATGGAGCCACTAATCCGTCCATAGAGAAAACTCCATCAGTTACAATTAACTTGAATCGGGTTCCTGCCTCAGTTGCTTTTATCAATTGCTGTTCTAAATCCTCCATATTTGAGTTCTCGTAACGGTAACGAGCTGCCTTACACAAACGCACACCATCTATAATAGAAGCGTGATTTAAACTGTCTGAAATTATGGCATCATTTTCACCTAATAAAGGTTCAAAAACACCACCGTTAGCATCAAATGCAGCTGCATACAATATAGTATCCTCTAAACCGTAAAACTCAGAAATTTTTCTCTCTAATGTTTTATGTATGTCTTGTGTACCACAAATAAAACGAACAGATGACATCCCAAAACCATGAGTATCAAGTGCATCTTTTGCAGCCTGAACTACTTCTGGATGAGATGATAATCCTAGATAATTGTTTGCACAAAAATTAAGTACTGTTTCTCCAGTTGCTATTGTAATTTCGGCACCTTGTGGTGAGGTAATTATTCTTTCTTTCTTAAAAATTCCGTTATCTTCTATGGTTTGCAATTCTGCTTGAAGATGTTCTTTTATTTTTCCGTACATAAACTAATTATTAAAAGTTCTATTTTTTGCGAATTATTCATTTTTGAGTTACAAATTTACTACTTCGATTTCTTTTCCGATATAAATAAGTGCTTTTTTTGTCACTTTATAACCCATCAACTCTATTGCCGATTGATAATCTTCTAATTGTTGTTGATACTTTATATTAGGAGTACCCGTTTTATAGTCTAACAATTGCACCTCTTTATTTGGAGTGATCACCATACGGTCTGGTTTTATAGATTTTCCTTGTTTTTGAATGATGTTTTGCTCATTTAAAACCTCATTCCCCTCTGAAAAACAAACTTCTAATTCCGGATGGTTCACAATTTCTTGAATGGTAGCCAAAACCGTTTCTTGTTGTAAAAATGTTATTAAACCATTTTCTAATGCTTTTGTAATGGCTATATCAACATCTTTTTTTGTTTTTACAAAGGATAAAATTTCATGAATCAAATTACCATATTCAATGGCTTCTTGCTGCTGGGTTCCCCACATTATAGATTCGCGTTGTGCAATTTTAATGTTCTTTGGATTCAAAATTTCTGAAACAACAGGAATTGTTTTTGAAGTATCAACATGTTGTTTTACCAAGGACAACTTTACTGGTTCACCCAATTCATATTCTAATTTTTGCTCATCAAAACCAATTTTATGATCTAAATAATTAATGAAAAAGCTACACATATTATTCTTTGGAATTTCGCCTTTACTAGATAGATTCATATTTGAAATCACATAGAGCTGTTCCTCTGCACGAGTTAAAGCCACATACAAAACATTAATATTATCTAGCAATTCTTCCTGTTTCTTTTGATGGTATACCGCCGCCGCTGCTTCTCCAAATCCCTCCACTGCACTACTATTGTCAATTAAAACTTTTGGCAAACCAAAATCCTCCTCCTCAGCATTCAACCAAAGTTTGTCCTTTGGTTTTCTATTGTAATCTTCCTCGGCAAAAGGAAAAATAACAACTGGAAACTCCAAACCTTTTGATTTATGAATGGTCATTATTCGAACGGCATTGGTTCCCTCTGGTGAAGGAATGCTGAATTTCTCTGCATTTTTATCCCAAAAATTCAAGAAATCTGAAATTCCTGCTTGATTGCGAATATCACGTTCCAGAACAATGTCTAAGAAATATTGAACGTAGGCATTCCCCTCCCCAGCCCTCCCCGAAAGGGAGGGAGATGAAACTGAAGCAATAATATCTAGAAAATTTTCCTGAACCATTAGCTCCTTTTTGATTTCTTTTAAAACCTCTGATATGTTTTTTAACACTTGCTCATTAGTAAATCGGATAACTTTATATCCTAATTTATTGAGTGTATTGGTTCTATTACTATCTAGCTCAGCTTGTTCATCGGTAAAATGATACTCTCCGTCTACTTCAATAACTAGTTTTTTTGACAAGCAAACAAAATCAACAATAAAATCATCTATTAAGTGTTGCTGCCTAAATTTATGATCATCTAGTGACTTAGATTTAAGCTCCATCCAAAGAACTTTCTCAGCAGGCGTTGGCTCTTTTCTCTTTTCTTTTGCTTTTTCATTTAAAAGATGAGTATAATTTCCGCCGGTCATGTATCCTAACTTATTTGATTCTGCTATAACATTTTTATCCAAACCATTAGCCGCTTCGTCACCCTTTCCTTTGGAGAGGGATGGGGAGAGGAATTTACTTATTATAGTTTCCACCGCTTCATACAATGATTTTTTTCGAATGTTTTGAAACGAAAGTGAAACATCAAAACCGAGTAACCAATTTTCAAAATCAATTTCTTTATGCAAAGCCATTCCTTGCGCAATAAAATCATGAACAGGATACTTATCTTGACTGTTTTGCGCTATGTATTGAAGGAAATTTGCCTTAGACTCTAAATCGGAACTGTTTTTTAAATATTTTAATAAATGAATAATCAATCGTACTTCGGTGGCATTTTGAATCATCAAAGTCTCTGAAGACAAAAGTGGAACTCCTTGCTCTGTTAAATAATTTGCAATGGCAATTCCTTGACTTCTTTTTCTGGTGAGTACCACAATATCTTTGTATTGAAAACCTTGTTGAAGCGTTTTTTGAATGGTACTCAAAGTGGCTTCAACGTATAAATCTATTTTGCTCTTGCTTTCCTCATCTAGATTTGTATCATATTCCTCTTCTCCTTTTTCTGGTTTTGGGATAAATGAAATGTTTACATAGCCTCCTTTTTTATCATTCGTTTTTTGATAGCTGTGGTTTTCATACAAATCTTTGTAATCTGGGTGCTCAAATTCATTTGAAATTAACTTAAAAAAATCATTGTTAAACTCAATTATCTGGGAATAGGAACGATAATTTTTGTCTAAATGTTCCAGTCTTTTATCCGGATTGCTAAACGGGTTTTGATCCTTACTTAATTCAATAAACTGCTCTGCTTTACCACCACGCCAGCGGTAGATAGATTGCTTGGGATCTCCTACTATCATCAAAGTCCCTTTTACACCGTAATCGTCCTGACCTGAAAGTGCATTGTCAATTAACGGAATCAGGTTTTGCCATTGCATTTCGGAAGTATCCTGAAATTCATCTATGAAAAAATGTCGGTAACGCTCTCCTAATCTCTCATAAATAAAGGGCGCTGGCTGATTTTGAATTTCTCTATGAATGATGGCATTAAACTCAGCTATTGAAAGGACATTTTGCTCCTGTTGTATTTTGGCCAATTCATTACTCACCGTATTTAGTAATGATAAAGGTGTAATGTTTTTTAAGAATGCTCTGTAGAAATTTATTTTATCGTGGAGTTTATAAATACTGTCTAAAAGCTGAAGTAAAGTAGGAATGATACTTTCTATTACGGCTCTGTCTTGTGCTGTTTTATTAATTTTTATATCATCAAATTCATGATAGGTTTTATTTTTAGGATTGTATTTTCCGTCTTTAATGGCAACTAAATGATTGGGGAAATGTCCTGCCGAAAAGGATTTAAGATTGATTCCGTTTTTATCAATAATTGTCAACGCTTCTTCAGCTAAAGCGATGCTTTCTTTTTCCAGAATTTTACAAGTTTCAGCTAATTTCTTTTTGATTTCGACAAATTCAGTGATGGATTTGTCTTGAAAATGGGTGATTTCATTTCGGTTGTTTTCATTCAAGACCAGTTTCCCAGTTTGAAGAATTTCCCGAGATATATCCCATGATTTATCATCATCTGTTTTTTCCATTGTGAAATCGATTAACAGTTTTGTTAATGTTTCATCTTCTCCGGCTTGAGCAATAATGGCATCAACAGCTTCGGTCAATAAATTTTCGGTGTCCAAAGTGACTTCAAAAGTCATGGGCAGATTTAGATCATGAGCAAAAGCCCGAATCACTTTGTGGGTAAATTTATCAATGGTAGAAATATCAAAGGCAGCATAATTGTGAATAATGTGCTTAATGATTTGCTGTGATTTGGTTTTGATTTGGATAACAGACAGTTTGGTATCTGAAGCTAAATCCTGCATTAAGTCCTGCGCCTTTTGGTTGGGTTCTTCCTTTGCAAACTCAGATAAACTACCTACGATTCGGGATTTCATTTCGTGTACCGCTTTATTGGTAAACGTAATGGCCAGAATGTTGCGATAGGCATCGTTTTTTGTTGCAACAAGAATAATCTTAAGGTATTCTTTGACTAACGCGTAGGTTTTTCCAGAACCTGCAGAAGCGTCATATATAGAGAAAGACGGTTTCCCCTTCCCTCCCGAAGCATCGGGACTCCCCAAAGGAGAGGGAGCCGAAACTGGATTTATTTTAGCTTCCAAATTGATGTTTTTAAATATTGAATTTTACTTATCATTTTATAGAAATAGCGCGCAACTGCACGGGATCTCCTAGCCCTGATGGAAACGGCATCCTTTTTATAAGGTGATTTTTCATCACCTTATAAAAAGATATAGTGAACAGCAGGAAATAGCTCCTAAAAATACGTGTATTAATAGGTTACTTTTTAAAATTTGTGCCGAAACTTCGGGATAAAACTTAAAAGTAGTATTTTTGCAGCATGGAAACAAATAGACAGAAAAAAATAGGTGGGGTGATCCAAAAAGATTTGGTTGACATTCTACAAGGTGAAGTGAGAAAAAACGGATTGGCAAACTTAGTCATTTCGGTATCCAAAGTTACGGTGACTACAGATTTATCAGTAGCTACGGTGCATTTAAGTGTATTTCCTCAAGAAAAAGCAAATGAAATTCTAGAGGCTGTAAAATCAAATTCTAAGAATATTAAGCATGACTTGTCTCAACGTGTTCGTTTGCAATTGAGAAAAGTACCAAATTTGGTTTTCTTTATTGATGACTCTTTAGATTATATTGAAAAAATAGACAATGCTCTTGCTAACCGAGACAATCCTATTGAAAATAGAGATTTATTAGACAAACGTAGATTTCAATAACCTTTGAATTTTCCGCTTTATATAGCCAAACGTTACCTTAAAAGTAATAGCAAAAACAACGCTATTAACATCATCAATCGGATTGCCAGTTTGGGAATTATTGTTGGTGCCATGGCTTTGTTTGTGGTTTTATCAGTGTTTAGCGGACTTAAAGTGTTTAGTCTTTCGTTTGCAAATGATATAGATCCTGATTTAAAAATAGGCAGCACTCTGGGTAAATCTTTCTTCGTTTTACCAAGCCAGGAAAAGCAGATTAAAAAAATAGATGGTATCGTTTCCTATTCTAAAATTATTGAAGAGCGGGTTTTGTTTACTTTTGATGGCAAACAAGAGGTTGCTACTCTTAAAGGAGTGGACCACAATTTTAATAAAGTAAATGCCCTTGATACAAAACTTTTTAACGGGCAATGGCTTAATCAAGATACGTACCAAGTGGTTGTAGGCTACGGAATTGCTCAAAAATTCTCCATGGGATTGTTGGATTTCAATAATCAACTGGAAGTTTTAGTTCCAAAACCAGGAAAAGGCGCCATTGAAAATCCTGAACAAGCTTTTAATAAAACCGATGTAATACCAGTAGGCATCTATAATATAAACGACGACTTAGACTCAAAGTATGTTTTTGCTGACTTGGGTTTAGCCCAAGAATTACTGGAATACAAACCCAATCAAGTTTCGGGAATAGAATTTAAAGTATCTAAAACAGCCGATGAAAAGGCAATTACATCTCAATTAAACTCCATTTTTAGCCATAAAATCACGGTAAAAAACCGAGCCCAACTCAACGAAGCTCTCTATAAAATGCTAAACACTGAGAATATTGCTGTGTATTTAATTTTTACATTAGTGATTGTGGTGGCACTTTTTAACTTAATTGGCGCTTTGATAATGATGATTTTGGACAAAAAAGGGAATTTAAAAACACTTTATAACCTGGGTACAGAAATAAAAGACTTACGCAAAATATTCTTACTTCAAGGTACTTTATTGAGTGTTTTTGGTGGAATTATAGGATTAACTATTGGGATTATTATTGTTTTATTACAAGAATATTTCCAGTTGATTATGATTACTCCTACACTAGCCTATCCCGTTGTTTTCTCTCTTGAAAATGTTCTTATTGTGATGGGAACCATTGTATCGCTGGGTTTTATTGCGTCACTGATAGCGAGTAGTAGGGTTAGTAAAAGGTTATTAGAATAAGACCTATATTATTTTTACAATTTACTAGAAATATCTTCTTTGGTATGCCAAAAAGCCAAAATATTTATGTGGCCATTATCACAAATATAGTAAAGTCCGAATGGGAATTTTTTCAACCAAAATATTCTGATTTCAAAATATCTACACTGAAAACTTTCTGGATTTGCAACAATAGCTTTGAATCCAGAACGGATTTCTTTTTCAAGTCTTATAGCTAAAGTTTTGTTTACTATTGCATAATGTGCGATAGCATTTTCAATCTCAACAGAAGCTTTAGCGCTTAAAACAAGATTTTTATAACTCATATTTAGATTTGATAGAATCTAAAAAATCCATTGCATTTACTCCAGATGCTGGGTTTTCTTGTCGTTCTAAAATCCTTATATCTAATTCTTTCTTTTGGTTTTCTGTCAAAATATTTGGTTC
>NZ_MTCA01000259.1:0-3967 GCF_002150205.1 Flavobacterium sp. FPG59
TTATTAATATTTGATAATCCAAAATTATATCTTGCTCCAAAATTAAGTCCGTTTTCTAGTTTGTAACCAATTCCTAAATTAGCAGCTAAGTCAACTTTCTTAAACGTATCTTTTACGTTTGTGCTTTCATTTTTGGCCGAAAGTAAATACCCAATTTGTGGTCCAGCTTCAAGACTCAACCCTTTTGTTAGATAATATTTTGCCATTAACGGAACGTTTAAATAATTTAATCCAACAATGTTTCCGTCACTTCCTTTAAAGCTGTAACCTTGACCGGAAAGCATAAGTTCTGGTTGAAAAGAAAATTTTTTCGCAATTGGAATCTCAGTTACTAATCCGAAATTAAAGGCAGAAACAGGTTCAAGACTGCTGGTGTTATCACCAGTAATGCTACTAATGTTAATACCTACTTTTGCACCAAATTTAATTTTTTGAGCGTTTGCATTTGTAAATCCTAAAACTGTAAGAACAGCTAGTACTAAAAATTTTTTCATAAAAATTGTTTTTTAATTATTGAAGTGCAAAACTCACACAAGAAGAACTAGAAAAGGTGCCAAAAACTTCAAATTGTATAAATCGGTACTTATTTATTAGAATTCCGATACTCATTTGGTGTTTGACCAGTAGCTTTTTTAAAAGCTTTGTAAAAAGTGGTTTTTGAAGTAAAACCTGACTCTAGTCCCATCGTCAATAAATTGTAATTTTGATATTCTGAATTAGAGATCATTTCCTTCACCGCTTCAACCCGATATTGATTGATGTAATTGGCAAAGTTGTCTCCTGTTACCGTATTTACAATTTGTGAAACATATCCAGCACTTATGCCTAGTTTTTCAGCGATTTTTTCTCTATTCAAGGTGCAATCGGTATAAATATGATGTTCCTTACAAAGAAGATCAAGTTTTTGAAAATAAAGATTATCTACTGTGATAGATTCCCGATATTCTTCTGGGCTGTCATTTTCATTAATTTCCGAATTACTGTATGAAATAGTTAAATCGTTATTTAGAAAAGTATAGATAGCATCCTTGTTTTTTGCGAGTCTGTACTTGTAAATGCCTACATATGCTGTCCAATGAATAATGAAAGTTGCAGATAAAGCCACGACACTCATAGTAAAAGAAATATCATATTGAAGAAATATGGCGACTAACCAGGTAATAATCCAAGAGAATAACAAAGATGTAAAAAGGGTTAATAACGTTACTACCCAATTTTTTTCTTCTGAATCTTTTAAATGTCTTATCATAAAATAAGAGTAAATCAACAGAAAAGGGATGAATGTAAGGACTAAAAAAAGATGAAATAGACTCAGTATTTCAATGATAACAATACCTGGTTCTGGAATAGTATAAATTCCTGCTACACGATCAAGATCGTTTGTAATGTTGAGTACAGCGGAAAATGCAAATGGAACAAAACATAAATATATTTTTTGTTTGCTTTTTACAGTGTCATCAATCCGATTTACAATATATAGGAATAGGAATGCAGGCAATAGTAATGCCCACTCGACATTGTCAATAAAATGTAGAAAAGGATAGGGAGTATATGCTTCTTCTAACTCAAAGACATAATTCAGTAAAAGGATAGAAAGTGTAAATAGCAAGTATGCCACATATTTATTTGAATTACTATTAAATAAGGAAGACCTTAAAATAACTAATCCCAAGACTATTCCCTGAAAAATGGCGATATTTAAAAGTGTAGTATAAATCAATTTCTGGCTTTAAAAGTTATTATTCTAATTTGTTTTGGGATACTATTTAAAGAAGTCGTTTTTTAAATCATAACTTATTTCATACGAATTCACGGAACGAATTTATACCAATACAGTTAACTTTCTTATGGGATTATGAAATGATTAACTAAAAGGACAAGCTGTCTCAAGAGTTCTAATGATAAGACAAAGGTCTTCTTTGTGCGCACAATCTAAATATTTTTGTCCTTTGAACGAGATAACAAAAAAGCTCCAGATTTCTCTGAAGCTTTTCTAGTAGTGGTAAACGGTACAATAGAAACCAATTATTTTTTTTATGAAATGTTTTTCAAGAAGTGTAAAAGCTTTATTTCCTTTTGAATGAATCGTATCATAAAAAATGCAAATAGAAATAAAAAAATATATCCGCTTAATAGAATGTAAAGATAAAAGCCTCTTGAGAAAATGGTTTTAAAAACTGGTAAAAGCAATGTAAATCCAGCAGTATACGTGAGGTAAATGATAGGTGTAAGGATGTAATGTATTTTTTTTC
The DNA here is from genome assembly GCF_002150205.1 of Flavobacterium sp. FPG59. Lineage (NCBI taxonomy): Bacteria > Pseudomonadati > Bacteroidota > Flavobacteriia > Flavobacteriales > Flavobacteriaceae > Flavobacterium > Flavobacterium sp. FPG59. Next base: position 2,253 of record NZ_MTCA01000259.1, read on the forward strand.
TCCAAGTATAAAACTGATGTGCTAGTTTACTATATTCTATTAATGTGAGATCAGTATTTAAATTGGCTAGCTTTTTCACACTGATCCATTCTAAAGCTACGCGACTCACAAGCATTACAATCATAATGCACAAGCCGATACTAAACTGGATGTTTTTGTAAGCACCTGACCAAATAAAATAGAAGATTAATATTATTGAGGTAAGGCTTAAAATTACTCTGGTCCATAAATGACCGCGTTTAATTTTTTTAGTATGTGACTCCGCTTTTTTTATAATTTCGGCGGCCGTTGGTTGTGATTCAGATGCTGTCTGCTGATCCCAGATATTTTGTAATTCTTCAAATGTTTTCATTTTGTACACATTGAGTTAAACTTTTTTTGATTCTATGAATTCTAACGCGAAGGGTTTCTTCGGTTATCCCGATTACTTCTGATATTTCCTGATATTCTAAACCATCTAAAGTCATCAGGATGATCATCTTGTTCGTTTCTTCCAATTTTTGTATGCATTGATACATTTGTCTAAGCTGCTCATCTTTTTCGCTCGAATAGGTTTCTGCAACAATCTGAGGTAGAATGTCGGTCCTGATTTCTTTCTTTGTAGATGATTTTCTCAAATAAAGAAGGCAAGTGTTTACTGCAATTCTGTAAATCCAAGTGCTGATACTCGATTCATTTCTAAAAGTGTCTAACTTCTCCCAGACTTTGATGAAGATTTCCTGAGTTGCATCAGAGGCTAATGCGGTATCGCCACAAAAATATCCTTTGCACAATCGAAACACTTTATTGTAATGCTTATAGTATATCTCGTTGAATTGTTCTTTTTTAGCCACCTTATTTTAATTCAAGTTTTACTTTATCCATAAACCATTCTGGTTGATCGTACATAACAAAATGAGCGGAGTTTGCTGCATACTCAATTTTAACAGAAGGCAGGTTCTCATATTGGGCTTTATAGGTGTTTTGTACTGTGGTAAGATCTGGATTTGAAGCAGCTAAAATTACAACAGGAATTTTAATTTTAGAAATTTCTTTTCGTAGGTCTAAATTTAGCATGTCAATATAACCGTGAACGTACGTTTTTCGATCCACAAGACGCATCCATTCATTGATTGTTTTTTGTTTTTCTTTGTTCATACACATAAAAGAAGTCGACTGCGAATTCATTCCGTCAAACGCTTTTTGATCCATAGTCATCATCATTTTACTTTGCGGATTGTCATACGGTATAATTTCTCCCTTGTAGTTAGGAATCATCAAAGCGGCAGTTGCAGGCAAAGCATCAACGATGATTAATTTTTTGAACAAATTGGTTTCCTGAGAGGCTAACCACAAGCTTAAAGTACCTCCTAAACTATGACCAACTAGTGTAGCATTCTTTATTTTTTTTGTTTTTACATAGGAAATGACCTGATCTTTGATGGTAGCCAACCAAGGGCTTTCTATTGGTGGGACATTCCCAAATCCCGCAAAAGTAAAAATATGACATTCGTTAGTTTTAGAAAGTTCGGCCACTGTTTCATTCCAAACTTCACCGGTACAGCCAAAACCAGGAAACAACATTACAGGAGTTCCTTTTCCTTTTACCTCTACTTTGAAGGCAGTTTGAGCAAAAACAGATTTTGAGATCAAAAGGAAAAATGCAATAATTAAAATAGATTTCGTTTTCATAAGATATATTTTTTTAAAGTTTACCTTTTGATACAGTACTAGAT
>NZ_MTCA01000333.1:0-1984 GCF_002150205.1 Flavobacterium sp. FPG59
AAACAAAAGAGCGTCAAAAAAAATTTTTTCTGACGCTCAAATATAGGTAATTTTTATTGTTTTGCATTTGAAATAAAATCTTAAAATTTGAAACAACTAGCGAAATTGTTTTCAGTTTTTTCAACTTTTGACTTTATGACATTTGACTTTACGACTAGAATTTATTCTCCGTAGGATGCAGCAATAAACTCTTCGTAAGTAACTTCTTTAGTCGTTGGGTTTGCTTTTTCTTTGAATAATTCTAATAATTTTTCAGCAACAACTTGATCAGAAAGTCTTTTTACTTCATCTTGGTTTGATAAAACTCTTGCTACAATTCCTTGAACTTCTTCGTCAGTAGGATTTGTTTGTCCGAATTGTGCCATTTGCTGACGAATGTTTTTAACTGTGAATGTTTTCAAGTCTTCAAAAGTGATTTTGATGTCAGATTGCGCCATAGCTCTACCTTCGATCAATTGAAAACGCAATCCTTTTTCAGAACGTGCATACTCAACCTCAGCTTCTTCTGGAGTTAATTTTTTCTCACCAACAGTTTGCAACCATTTTTTCAAGAACTCAGCTGGCAAATCAAACTTAGTACTTTCAATTAAGAACTCCGTTACATCACCTAATAATTTTTGATCTGCTTGAGCAGCAAATTGGCTTTCAGCGTCCTCTTTTATTTTTCCTTTCAATTCTTCAAGTGAAGAGATTACTCCTGCACCAAACAATTTATCAAACAATTCTTGATTCAATTCAGCTAATTCAGCTTTGTTAATTGCTTCTATAGTGAAGTTTACATCAACGTCTAAACCGTGAACGTCATCATGATTTACTTTCATCACGTCCATCAATTGGTGATCGTCTTCAAATAAACCTTTAGTATTTACAGTTACCACATCACCTACTTTTTTACCAATGAATAAATCAAAAGTAGCTTTGTCTTTAAAAAGATCAGCAGCAATAGTGGTAGCATTATTAATTCCTTTTTCTTCGTTAGAGAATGTTCCCGTAACATCTGAATCAGCTGCAACAACTTCTTGAGGAATTGCAGTTCCAAATTGTTTTTGGATTCTTTCTACTTGACCATCAATAAGTTTATCATCAGCAGTAACTACATATTTTACGATGTCGTTTTTAGCTTCTAAATCCAATTCGAAATTAGGAACCAAACCAATTTCATATTCGAAAGTCAATTCTTCAGCACTCCAGTCAAAGTTTTCATTCACTTTAAGCAATGGAGTTCCTAGCAGGTTCAAACGCTCTGATTGCACATAACGCTCTAAGGCAAGATCAACCACTTTTTGTACTTCTTCCTCTTTGATTTTTTTGCCGTATTGTTTTTCAACTAAGTCTTTAGGCACAGCACCTTTTCTAAAACCTTTAACAGTTGCCAAAGGCATTTTTTCGTTTATTCTTTTTGCTACTTGACCTTTATAATCCATATGAACAACTGTCATTACAATTGTTTCATTTACAGCGTCTATTGCTACTCTTTTAATATCCATCTTCTTCTTTAATTTACATTATAAATTCGGAATGCAAAATTATAAAATTTTTACAAGCCAACCAAGTATTTTATCAAGACCCTTTTTACCTAATTTCTTATTTAAAATCTTAAAAAAGACCTTTACCAGAATACAAATTATTGAAGTGATTGTTCTTTGCCTTTTTGCTGCAAGCCTAAGGTATCTGCCTACAGATTTCGGACTGTTTCCGATTAGAGAATTGTTTAGATTTTCATTAAACAAAAAAAAGCCTCGAAAATTCGAGACTTTTTTTGATTGTGTGTGAATTATTGACCTAATACATCAAAATTGAAAGTTTGTAGCCCGTAGCGGAATCGAACCGCTCTTACATGGATGAAAACCATGCGTCCTAACCGATAGACGAACGGGCCTGCTTTTATTTCGGGTGCAAAAATAGAAACATTAATTTAAAATCCAAAAGAAATCACTGTTTTTTTTATAAAAAAACAAGAACCACATGGAATAAAACCCACAAC
>NZ_MTCA01000305.1:0-2872 GCF_002150205.1 Flavobacterium sp. FPG59
GGATTAAACACTACAGAGACCAAAGAAATTGAAGCTTACATGGAAACTGCAGCAGACACTGTAAAAAATAAAAAAGGACAAATATTAAAAGAAGTTGTGGTTTCAAGCAACAAAGAGAAAAAAACAATATCTGCTTTACGTTCTGGCTTAAAACCAATGGATACCCCACAAAGTTTACAAGTAATAGGATCTGAAATTATTAGTCAACAGCAATCTATTAGATTGAGTGATGTAATTAAAAATGCTAACGGTATTTATGTGGGTTCCGCTAGAGGTGGCGCACAGGAATCATTTTTCTCAAGAGGTTACGACATGTCAGGTAACAATATGTTTAAAAATGGGTTTAGATACAACGGGGGTTCTATTCCTGAGGTTTCTGGTTTAGAAAAAGTAGAATTTTTAAAAGGTGGATCGGCTTTATTATATGGAAATGTGGCTCCAGGAGGTATTTTGAACTTGGTAACAAAAACTCCAAAGTTTACAGCTGGAGGCGAATTATCCATCCAAATGGGAAGTTTTTCGTATTACAAACCATCTATTGATTTTTATGGCCCTTTGAGTAAAAGTATTGCTTATCGTGTAAATGCTTCTTACGAAAAATCAGAAAGTTTTAGAGACTTTGTAAAAAACGATAGAGTTTATATTAATCCATCGTTATTATTTCATATTTCTGATAAAACTCAAATCACCGTACAAGGTGATTATTTAAGCGCTGATTGGACACCTGATTTTGGTACAGGAATTGCTGGTAAAGAAATACTCAATACTCCCCGAAACATAAATTTTGGAGCCTTATGGTCAAGAGGAAATACAAAATCTTCAAGTGCATCTATTCTTGTAAATCATGATTTCAATGACAATTGGAAATTAGGTTTTAATACTTCTTTTCAATCGTATAACAGAACACAAAAATCAACAGCGCAATTATCTAATTTAGCATATACTACTGTTAATGGTGTTCAACAAATAAACTGGAAAAGAGGTTTAACACAAGCTGATGCTGCGGAGAAGATTTTTGCAGATCAATTAAGCTTACAAGGTATTTTCAGTACTGGGAAAATAAAACATCAATTGTTTACAGGTGTTGACTACGAAGACTCTTCGGCACCTAGTTATACTTTTGGTTTTTTTGCCCCAACAAGGCCAGCCGATCTTGTGACTACAGAAACAACAGCCATAAACTTGTTAAACTACATTTACAACACACAAAGTCTTGATGTGCCATTTTCTAGCAGAGTAACTCAACTTGCAACTACAAGTACACAGCGTTTTGGAGTTTTTGCACAAGATTTAATTTCAATAAATGATTACCTTAAAGTTCTTGCTGGGATTAGATGGTCATGGCAGCAAAATGATGCTACTACAACAAGAGAAGTAATTGAACGTATCAATAATGTCAATACTATAACAACAACTTATGAAAATGCAAGACCTGTAACTTCTAGTAAAACAGTTAACAGAGCATTTTCTCCAAAAGCTGGTTTAGTTTTTCAACCCAATAAAGAGGTTTCTTTTTTTGCAAGTTATTCCAACTCATTTACCCCAAATACAGGAACAACTGTGGATTTAAAACCACTTGATCCTTCAATTATTGATCAATACGAAGTAGGTGTTAAAAAAGATTTTTGGAATGGAATTTTAAGCACAAACATTACTGTATATCAAATAGAAAACAATAATCTTGCACAAACAGCTCAATTTGGTGCAGACGGTGTTACCCCAAATGTAGATACTAATAGACGCGAGTTAGTAGGAGCAACTAAAGGAAAGGGATTAGAAATTGATATTATTGCTAAACCTATAGAAGGATTGAACATTAATGCTGGATATAGTTTTAATGAAACTAAGATTTCAAAATCATCTGGTACCAGTGGTAGTTTTGTAGTAGGTGATTTATTTGTGAGAACTCCAAAAAATACGGCAAACTTAAGTTTCTTTTACAAAGTACCTTCTGGAAAATTAAAGGGATTCACAATAGGCGCCATGGGTAATTATATAGGAAATCGTTTAGGAGGATGGAACGACAGATACGTTTGGACAGAGGTTACTCCTGCTACAACCCCAAAAACATACACAGTAAGAATTGAGGACCGAGACATCCCGTTAAAAGGATATACAACTGTGGATGCATCTCTTGGCTACGAATGGAATAAAATTTCACTTTTATGTAAACTTTCTAACATAACAAATGAATTGAATTATACGGTGCACGAAAATTACAGCACAAATCCTATTGCTCCAAGGCAAGTAATGGCTATTTTAAAGTATAAATTGTAATTCTGAATCTTAATTTAATACTTTAACTGGATAAAAAAACACCTCCAAAGCAATAGCTTTGGAGGTGTTTTTTTTTTTATTTAATTGCTCTAGCTTATCCCATCTCTATACCTATACTATCTAAAACATTTAGTAAGGAAACGCTATAATCTGGTTCATATTTCTCAGTACCACTTTGGTACCATTCTGCAATAATTCCAAGTTGATAAGAAGTATATCCTGAATCATCTATGGGTAATCCTAATAATCCCGCAATTAAAAAGTCTTCTAAAACTTTTTCGGTAACAATTCTACTAGGAATACCGTCTCTTATAAAACCATTCATTCGCTCATAATCTGACCTTCCTGCATTAAATCCTGCTATACAAGCATCGTTTTGCATGTTGCTATTGTATTCTAAAAAAGGATTTAGTCCAATAGCGTATCCTTTATTATAATCTTGCTTATAAGCAATACTAAATATTTTTCTCATGTATTTGTAAATGTGGTATTTATACAATTATCCCCCAAAATTACACACAAAAAACAGCAACTCAATTTAATATCGATTAAAGGATAAAATACTCTTTAAATAGCAGCCAGCATGTCTTTCATC
>NZ_MTCA01000348.1:0-1777 GCF_002150205.1 Flavobacterium sp. FPG59
GAATTAGAAAAAAATCAATTAGTCAAAGACGTTACATTCAAATCTTTAATTTTACTTTACGAAAAAGACGAAGAAAAAATTGGCAAAATAATTGAAGTCGGAAATTTGCTAAATAAATTTGAAACGGAAATTGAAATCGCTTATAAAATCAAAGAAACAAATTCATATAAAATTGAAATTGGTTATATGATTAATCCGAAAAAAACTTTGTCAAAAATTGTTGTAAAGTATTTTGATAAAGAAAACAAAACTCAAAATACAACAACTAAAGATTTATATTTTTATGAAGACATATTTTATTTAGTTGACAAAATTGAAGTTAAAAACGGAAAAATAATTTTTACGCATAAGAAAACAAGTTTAGGAGAAATTGCAACTGCCAAATACGAAAAGCCAATTGTAATAGAAATCGCCGAAATGGAAAGAAATAACAGCCACTAACACACGCTACAACGGATTTGGGCAATTGGCTTAATGGAAAGTTGGTTTTGTATTTGGGATGATTTGGCAAATCCGAAGAATGGGCTTAATTTAGTCCCAAACCCGCTGTAGCGCGGGAACGTTGGTGGCAAGCGTAGCGAACCCGAAACAGACACGAAAAAACAATGAGTGAAAAGAAAAATATTTTTGCGATTATTGGAAGTGCAAGTGCAAATTCTTCTAACTTAAAACTTGTTGAAAAAATCGCAAGTTTGACAACTGATATATTTGACTTGACAATTTTTAGCGACTTAAAATCACTTCCTCATTTTGACCCAGAACTTTCAGCCGACAATCCACCAAGACAAATAAAAGAGTTTAGAAATAACATTGAACAAGCAGACGGAATAATAATTTGCACACCTGAATATGTGTTTAGTATTCCAAGCGGACTGAAAAATGCAATTGAATGGTGTATTGCGACAACAATATTTGAGAATAAACCAAGTGGACTAATAACAGCATCAGCAAATGGAGAAAAAGGACACGAAGAATTGCAACTAATTATGAAAACTGCAATGGTGAAATTCAAAAACGAAACGACTTTGTTAATTCAAGGTGTGAAAGGAAAGTTTGATACAGAAAACAATTTAATAGACACAAAAACGACAGAAGAACTTAATGGATTTATAAACGAATTTAACAAATTAGTAAGACAATGATATTTATAACTCAACTCATTTACATTATTGAAGGACAAGAAAAAGTGTTCGACGAATTTGAAAGCGTTGCTATTCCGACAATTTCAAAATATAATGGTCGCCTTTTATTTCGAGTAAGACCGACAGAAAGTAATTTTATTGAAAGCAACATTGATAAACCATACGAAATCCATTTAGTTGAATTTGAAACTCAACAAGATTTTGATAATTTTAAACAAGATGAAGAACGGAAGAAATTTTTACATTTAAAAGAGCAATCAATATGGACTTCAATTTTAATACAAGGGACGAAACTATGACAATAGAAAAACGCCAGCCACTAACAGGGGTTTTGCAATAGTGGGGCTTTTGTGCTGAATTGAACATTTGGAATTCTAATAAACATTTGTGCTGAATTGAACATTTGTGCTTCTAATTCCCCACCATCGCAAAGCCCCAAAACGTTATAGCTTATGGCTACATTTTCGGTTCTAAACGAAATTAACATCTACCTCAACTTCTTCGTAGACATATTTTAATTCTAATTGACTCAATAAATCATCCATTTTCATTTTTGAATTACCCCCTGTCACATAATTATCATAATTATTTTGTCTATGAAATTCAAATAACTTATTCTTATTTGCATTCAAAAC
>NZ_MTCA01000225.1:0-4872 GCF_002150205.1 Flavobacterium sp. FPG59
TTAATAAACTAATCAATATGAAAAAATTATTAAAGGCGTTTTTTGTGTTATCAGTTTTGTTGCTTTCTGCAACAAGCAGTTATGCACAAGGTAACACTAATTCTTCTATTAGTGGTAGTGTTTATGATAAGGACAAGTTGACCCTACCGGGAGCTTCTATTCTTGCAGTACACACACCATCTGGTACACGCTATTCAGGATCTACAGATTACACGGGTAATTTTAGAATCTCAAACATGAGAGTTGGTGGTCCGTACAAAATTACAATTTCATTTGTAGGTTTCTCAAACTTTGAAGACAGTGATGTTTACTTGCAGTTAGGAGAAAACAAAACTTTTAAAGTTAATTTAGCTGAAGAGTCAAATCAATTGAAAGAGGTTATTGTTAGAAGTTCAAGAGATAATACTTTTAATTCTCAAAGAACAGGTGCACAAACGGTTATTAACTCTGATAAGATTAAAGCATTGCCATCTTTGTCACGAAATATATCTGACTTTGCTAGGTTGACGCCACAAGCGCAATTAAGAGGAGATGACGTTTTATCTATTGGTGGACAAAACAACAGATTCAATGCAATTTATATTGATGGAGCTGTTAGTAATGACGTTTTTGGTTTAGCTGCAAATGGTACTAATGGTGGTCAAACTGGAGTAAGTCCAATTTCTATTGATGCTATTGAGCAATTTCAAGTGAGTGTTGCTCCTTATGATGTTAAATTATCAGGATTTGCTGGTGGTGCAATTAGTGCAATTACTCGTTCAGGAACAAACAATTTTGAAGGATCTGCTTATTTCTTAAATCGTGATGAGTCCATTTCTGGAAAAACACCTCCAGCATTAGCGGGTACAGCACCAAGACAAAAGTTAGGTGATTTCTCTGCTATAACGTACGGTGTTCGTGCAGGTGGTGCAGTAATAAAAGATAAGTTGTTTTACTTTATCAACTATGAAAGACAAGACAATGATACTCCTCAACCATTTGAGTTATCAACCTACACAGGTTTATCAGGAGCTAGATTAGGTGAGTTAAGAACAAAATTAGCTACTTATGGTTACGATCCAGGGAATTTTGCTAATACGGTTCGTACATTAGTAAGTGATAAATTAATTGGTAAAATTGACTGGAACATTAATGATAATCACAAATTATCATTCAAACATAGTTATGTAAAGGCAGATCAATATTCACCAAGTCGTTCAACAATAACAGCGCTAAGTTTTGATAACGGAAGTCAATTATTTAATTCTGTTACAAACTCTACGTCGTTAGAATTAAGTTCTAGATTTGGTAACAAATTCTCTAATAACTTAGTAGTAGCGTATACTAACGTTGCTGACGATAGAGATGCTGCAGGAAATCCATTTCCAACTGTACAAATTTTTGACGGAGCAAACCAAAGTATTTTCTTTGGAGCTGAGGCATTTTCAACTGCAAACTTATTAGATCAAAAAATATTAACTATAACTGATAATTTTGAAATTAACACTGGTATTAGTAAAATTACATTAGGAACTCATAATGAATTTTCTCAGTCTAAGAATGTGTTTTTTGGTAATAATTTTGGATCTTACCGTTACAACACTTTAGATGATTTCTTATTGGATAGAAGACCAAACAGATTTCAATTAAATTATTCATTAATTGGTGGTGATGGTGACGAATCTTTAGGAGCTGCTGAATTTGGTACTAAACAATTCGGCTTCTATGCTCAAAATGAAATGAGATTATCTGATAATTTCAAATTATCTTATGGAGTAAGAGTTGATATTCCGGTATGGGAAGATGGTTTAGGTAATGCGGACTTTAATAACAGAACAATTCCATTGTTACAAGCTGCAGGTAAAAACTTGCAAGGAGCTGTAGTTGGAGAGCGTATCAATACAACTGCACATATTGCTCCACGTATTGGTTTTAACTATGATTTAAATGGTAAAAAATCTACTCAAATTCGTGGTGGTGCAGGTATCTTTACTTCAAGATTACCTCTTGTTTGGCCAGGTGGAACGTATAATAATAATGGTGTAACTCAGGGAGCTATACAAATTACTAATGCTGCCCAAATGCCTTTATTTACACCAAACACAAGTGTAGCAAGTCAACTTACCGGAGTACCAAACACTCCTGCATTTCCTAGACCTGGATCTGGAGGAAGAGGAGGTAACATCGATTTATTTGCAAAAGATTTTAAATTACCACAAGTGTTTAAAGCAAGCTTTGCTGTAGATCAAAAATTACCATTAGGTTTTGTACTTACATCAGAGATTACATATAATGACAACATTAGTGCAGTAACTTATGAAGATTTAAATATTAGAGCTGCATCTAGTAATCTTGCGGGTGCTGATACACGACCAAGATTTAATGGAAACAATAGAGTTGACAATCAGTATTTAGGTATTTATTTAGGTTCTAATACAAGTGAAGGTAAAGCATACAATTTAGCGTTTACTTTAGCAAAGAATTTCAAGTCTGATTTTGTCGATGGTAGTATCTCGGGTACTTATTCTTATGGAAAATCAACTGTTTTACTTGATGCTACATCATCTCAAAATAGTTCTCAGTGGAGAAATACAGAAAACTTTAATGGTGCAAATGCATTAACATTATCTAGATCTGATTTTGATCCAGGAAGAAGAATTATATCTAATGGTAATGCTACTTTCAAATGGAATAAATTTACAAAAACAAGAATTGGTTACTTTTACGAAGGTGCACAAGGTACTCCAATTAGTTATGTATATAATGACGGTGGGCGTTTAATGCAAGATACCTTCACTAATTCTGCATTAATTTTTGTACCAGCGGTTAAATCTGATATTACATTTGTTGCAGCTAATGGTTTAACTCCAGATCAGCAATGGGAAGCATTTAGTGCTTTTATTGAAGGAAATGAATATTTAAGATCTAGAAAAGGTCAATACGCAGAACGTAATGGTGATCGTTTAAAAACGAGTCATGTTGTAGATCTTAAGTTCGCTCAAGAATTTACATTTACTGTTGGTAAAAAGAAGCATACATTTGAGTTAACAGCTGATATCTTCAACTTTACAAACTTATTGAATAAGAATTGGGGTAAAAGATATTTCACGCCAAACGATAGTGTTGGATTGTTAACGCAAGTAGGTGCTATAACAACTACTACGCCTCCAACTTTTACTTATAACCCAGCAACGGGTAATACAGTTAACCAAATTGATGATGTAGGTTTAAACTCATCAAGATGGCAAATGCAAACTGGTGTTCGTTACACGTTTAACTAGTTTACTTTTAAATAAATCAACCCTCATTTCTTATGAAGTGGGGGTTTTTTTATGTCTTTTTTTATTATATTTGTTAAAACAAAAACAAAATTTATGTACAATTTTATCCAAAAATTTCATTCTGGTTGGGCGTATCTGGCACTTTTAATTCTAGTTGTTGCAGTTGTAAACGCTGCAATAGGATTCTTTTCTAAAAAAGAATTTACTGCAAAAGATCGTAAAATAGCTTTGTTTGCTTTAATAACTATTCACATTCAACTGCTAGTTGGTATTATTTTGTATTTCGTTTCGCCATTAGGGTTAGATTCTTTTGGTCAAATGCAGGATAAAGCACTTCGCTTAACTTCATTAGAGCACCCGTTGATCAATATTATTGCCATTGTTCTTATTACAATAGGTTGGTCTAAACATAAAAAATTAGTTTCAAGCGAGTCTAAATTTAAAACGTTTTCTATTTTTTATGGTATTGGTTTGCTACTTATATTGAGTAGAATTCCATGGAAATTATGGTTGTAAAAACCTGTAAAAGCTCTAGAAATAGAGCTTTTTTTATCTAGGTATGGTTTTTGCAATTTTTGTTCAACTAATACATATTACATGAAAAAATCAATTACGCTATTTATATTTTTAGCAATAGTAAGTATTGCTGTCTGTCAAACGGCTGTTGTTTCTAAACAAAATGCAGCAGGTTCAAAAAGTGTTGCTTTTAAGACAGCAGCTAATAAGGGAATTACTGAAAAGGATACCATAAAAAAAGATAAGGTCATCACTGACGTACAAGAAAAAAAAGTAGATTCTTTAATTGCTATTTTGGGAACTTTTAAGGTATATAAAAAGGAGGCGCATGCTTCTTATTATGCTGATAAGTTTAATGGTAAGAAAACTTCTAGTGGTAGACGATTTGATAATTCTAAGCTTACTGCAGCTCATAAAAAATTACCTTTTGGCACTAAGGTTAGAGTAACCAATGAAAAAAACGGAAAATCAGTAATTGTTGAAGTTATAGACCGTGGTCCCTTTGTTAGATCAAGAGAAATTGATTTAACCAAACGTGCTTTTATGGAAATCGCTTCTAATAAAGGTAGTGGTGGAATGCTTGTTACACTTGAAGTATTAAACAATTAATTACCATTCCTTAAAAGGTAATATACTTAAGTTAGAGTTATAGTAGCGTTGTTCTCCTGTGACTTCATCTCCAAGCCAATTGGGTTTGTCAAATTTTTCGTTCTCAGAACTCAATTCGATTTCTGCAATGATAAGCCCTTCATTATCTCCATGAAATTCATCTACTTCATACGTGTGATTGCCGTATTTTATTTCATATCGTGTTTTTTCGATAGCTCCTTTTTCACATAATTTAAATAATTCTACAGCTTCATTTAAAGGGATTTCTTTTTCCCATTCATATCTCGAAGTTCCAGATTCGTTTGAAATTCCTTTTATGGTAAGATATCCTTTATCATTTTTAATTCTTACTCGTACTGTACGTTCAGGGTTTGAATTTAAATATCCTTGAGATACAATGCTTTTCGTGTGAATTTTTTCTTTAAAGGATTGATTTTTTACAATAAATTTTCTTTCAATTTCAATCATAGCATTTTTGTTATTAGCA
>NZ_MTCA01000366.1:0-1432 GCF_002150205.1 Flavobacterium sp. FPG59
AGGTATTTTCAGCAAAGACCCCATTATAAATCTTGAAAATTTTCAGCAAAAAAAAGTGTATTTTGGATTTTTCTTGGGTTTTAATACTTTCGATTTTAAAATAGACTACAAGACAGAAACTCCAGATATTCTTGTAAAAAAGACAACAGGATTTAATGTAGGTATTGTAGGGGATTACAAACTACATGAATATATCAATCTGCGTTTTGAACCAGGATTGTATTATTCTAAAAGGGATTTAAACTACCCAAATTTTTCTAGTCCAAATGATGCATTAAGAGAAGTCAACAGCACATACATCCACTTCCCTCTTTTATTAAAATTCTCATCTTTAAGAACAGGAAACATTAGACCTTATGCACTAGGCGGGTTATCTGCAACACTCAACCTATCCAGCAATGCTAAATTAATGGACGATAACTTGCAACAACGTTTTAGGGTAAAAAGCTGGACTACAAATTACGAATTGGGATTTGGGATTGATGTGTTTTCAGAATACTTTATCTTCTCCCCTTCCATTAGAGGTGTTTTTGGAATTAATGATGAGTTAATTAGAGACAATGATCCAAATAGCCCGTGGACTAGTAATATTGAATCCCTAAAGTCCCGAGCAATTTTAATCAATTTTACATTTCATTAAAAAAAATAGGTCAAGCTCAAAGTTATCTTATTAGCCTCTACAAAATTCACTCAAAACAATTGCTGTAGCCGTTGCTACATTAAGACTTTCTGTTTTTTGTACAGCTCCAAATCTTGGTATTGTGAGTCTACTTGTAATTTTAGATTCTATTTCTTGTGATATTCCATTAGCCTCATTACCCATTACTATGATACCTTGTTTAGGCAAGGAACTTTGATAAATGTTTTCGCCATTCATAAACGTACCGAATACTGGTAGTTGTGTTTGACTTAAAAACAAATTCAAATCAACATAATTCACATTTACTCTTGAAATAGACCCCATTGTGGCTTGCACCACCTTTGGGTTATAAAGATCAACTGTTTCTTTTGAACAAAGCACTTGTTGGATTCCAAACCAATCACACAATCGTAAAATAGTGCCTAAATTTCCTGGATCTCTAATTGCATCAAGTGCAAGAATCAAACCCGAGGTTTTAATTTCTTTTTCTACGGGCATTTTAAATACTGCTAAACAAGAATTAGGAGTAGCTAGTGCTGAGATTTTCTTCAAGTCTTGATCTTGCAACATCGTTCTTATGGCAGGAGAAACATTTTCAAAATCATTTAAGGTAGTATACAAATGAACTAACTCAAAATTTGAATCTATTAGCTCTTGCACACCCTTTACCCCTTCGGCAAAAAATAATTGATGGGCTATTCTATATTTTTTTTGCTGTAAACTCGTTATAAGTTTTATTTGGTTTTTACTAACCATAAAAAAATGTACTTTTGAATTAAATATATTAAGACC
>NZ_MTCA01000274.1:0-3508 GCF_002150205.1 Flavobacterium sp. FPG59
GCCTAAAATTTAATTTATGCAAATGAAAACAATACACTTTTTTTTTTGGGTTATACCAATACTCTTGATCCTGTTATTCACATCTTGTGATGAAAATTATACTGAAATTCCTGCTGATGATGAAGTTTTAGATGGAACCGTTGAAGGGCTCTCCCATGAAGAGTTAGCACGTTTCTTAAAAGGTGATGCGGCATTCAATGAGGTTTTTACCCGTGAAACAGGACTTGGTCCTACCTTTGTTGCGTCAAGCTGTATCAGTTGTCATGCTGGCGACGGTAAAGGACACCCCTCTACCACACTTACCCGTTTTGGACAAATTGATGAAACAGGAAACTTGTTCCTAAACCAAGGTGGCCCACAATTACAAAATAGATCGCTACCCGGATTTTTACCCGAACAAATCCCATCTGGAGCTACTTTTGCTAAATTTACGCCACCAGCAAATACAGGTTTAGGATTTTTAGAATCTGTTACAGATGCAACTATCCTGGCAATGGCAGATCCTAATGACGTTAATGGTGATGGGATTTCTGGTGTTCCAAACTGGATAGTAGCTCCATCCTTTATTACACCGAATACTGATGCAATTTCACAAAACGGAAAATATATAGGCCGTTTTGGCAAAAAAGCCGCGGCTTTTGATTTATTGCACCAAACCGTAAATGCTTACAACCAAGACATCGGAATTACCTCTATATTCAATCCTATTGACGTTTATACTAATCTGGAAATTGATCCTGAAATTGCGACAAGTACCGTAAACGACGTTGTTTTTTACTTGCAAACATTAAAAGCACCAATTCAACGCAATCAAGGTGATGCAGTTGTTAAACAAGGAGCAACCATTTTTAACCAAATTAATTGCGCAAGCTGTCATAAATCTGAATTGAAAACAGGTTATTCACCTATTAAGGCCCTTTCAAATAAAACATTCGCTCCTTACACCGATTTGTTATTACACGATATGGGAAGCGGTTTAGACGATGGTTATACTGAAGGAAGCGCAAAAACTTACGAATGGAGAACACCACCACTATGGGGAATAGGGCTTTCTGAAGACGCACAAGGAGGGAACTATTTCTTAATGCACGATGGTAGAGCAAATAGTATTGAAAGTGCCATTTTAATGCATGGTGGCGAAGCAAACAACAGTAAAACAGGCTATCAAAATCTTTCACAATCAGACAGAGAGGCATTACTAAAATTTATAAAATCATTGTAATTATGAACAGAAAAGATTTTTTAAAAACATGTGGTTTTGGTTGTTTAGCAGGAATTTCAACTCTTACTTTATTACAAAGCTGCAGCACATCTAAAATTTTGGAAAAAGAGATAAAAGGTTCAGATATTCTAGTTCCATTGACTGATTTTGAAATCAAAAATAAGGGAATCATAGAATATAAAAAATACGTAATCATACAAAACGAAAAACTGACCCATCCTATTTGTGTTTATCGTTTTGACGCGAATAATTATAGCGCACTATTTATGCAATGCACTCATCAAGGAGCAGAACTGCAGGTTTTTGGAGATAAATTACAATGTCCGGCACATGGAAGTGAATTTAGCAACAAAGGAAGTTTAGAAAACGGCCCGGCTGATAGAAATTTACGAAATTTTCCGATCATAATAGATAACGGCACCCTTAAAATATCATTAAAATGAGACTAAAACTCCTATGCATAACATTTTTATTTTCTATAAATTTCTATTCACAAATCGACCCTGTTTTACTAAAAAGGACGTCTAAAGACAGTACAAAACAAGCTTTAAATATGGATGCTGTTTATAATCGTCCTTTTTTAAATATTGGAAAAACACCCATAGCCGTTGGAGGTTATCTGGAAGCTAATTGGCAACGCCTTTCCACCGATGGCGTTTCCGAAGGACATCAATTTCAAGCCAGACGATTAACCATTTTTATGTCATCGGCAATCAGCAAACGTGTGAAATTTTTAAGCGAGATCGAATTTGAAGAAGGTGGAAAGGAAATCGCTATAGAATTCGCCTCTGTGGATGTTGAATTTAATCCCTTGGTTAATTTTAGAGGAGGAATAATCATGAATCCTATTGGGGCTTTCAATCAGAATCATGATGGTCCAAAATGGGAATTTACCGACAGACCCATTTCAGCAACACAAATGTTACCGAGTACTTTTAGTAATGCTGGGGCTGGGCTTTTTGGAAAAAAATACTCGAAGAATTGGATGATTGGCTATGAAGCTTATTTCTCAGGAAGTTTTGATAACTCGATAATTGAAAACACAGAGAACAAAACTTTTCTGCCAGCTGCCAAAAACAATCCAGAACGTTTTGAAGAAATAAATAGCGGATTACCTTTATTTACTAGTAAAATCGCTATTCGAAACAGTAAAATTGGTGAATTAGGACTCTCCTATATGGGGGGCGTTTACAATAAATTTCAAGATGAAGGAATAATTTTAGACAAAAAACGACGTGTCGATATTTATGCATTAGACTTTAACACAACGCTTCCTAAAATTAAAACGTTTATAACTTCAGAATTGGCATGGGTTAAAGTAGATGTTCCGGAAACGTATGGCCAACAATTTGGCAATAAGCAATTTGGAGGATTTATCGATATCGTTCAACCTTTACTTACAAAAAATGTTTTAGGTTGGGAAAATGTTGTGTTAAACTTAGCTTGTCGACTGGAATATGTTGATTGGAACGTTGGAACCTTTAACGAAACTAGTGGGAATATTGCAGAAGATATTTGGAGCATCATGCCTGCGTTAAGTTTCCGTCCTACCTCACAGACTGTTTTTAGACTAAATTATCGCTTTCAGAAACAAACCGATATTTTAGGAAACCCACCGGCTACTACCGATGGATTTAGTGTTGGAGTTTCAACTTATTTTTAGGGATTTTTATAGACTAATTCTATCTATCGACAATTATAAATAATATAAACCAGAGGCTGTCCGAAAAGTAATTTTCGGACAGCCTCTGGTTGCTTAATTTAAGGATTAGTGCGTCCGAAACTTTATTGAAAAATTCCAAACAAAGATTAAAAGTCGATTGCGTGCTTATCTGTCCTGTGCTAACCATCAAATAGAGGTTAGTTTGGCTTCATCATCTTTTGTTAATTTTGGATATTTTGGGAATACCCAGTGACTGCATTGTACGCGCCGAACGCTGCACCTTTATAGTATTCATAAGTTGTGTGGGATAACTCATGGCATATCCAAAACACTATCTACCATATTTGTAAAACAAGTGGAAAGTTAATGTCCCCTCTTGTATAGTTTTTATTACCTGTTTATTAGGAACTAGCGCAGACAGTTTCAGTTTTTTCACTTCGTGGTCTGTTCTGTGAAATGTTCTATTAAGTTGGGTAATTTTAATAATTGTCCTTTTTCTGTGTTGACATACAGAAATATAAACAGGAATATTATTTCTACTTATGAGCTTTTTTTATACCATCATTAATCTAATTATTCCAAAAAAGTTTAATTTTAAACGCACAGTAAAGGAGGTAGAGGAG
>NZ_MTCA01000242.1:0-4494 GCF_002150205.1 Flavobacterium sp. FPG59
CCTGCTGTGCAAGAAGTGTTCTTAAAAAAAAATGTTTATTGTTTAAAAAGATCCGCAAATGTTGCCAGTAAATGTAGCGCCTGCTCCAGCTGTAACATTAGCTTTTACAGCACTTGCAGTTAGTAACGGTATAGTATAACTTGGTGTAAAAGCAGTATTACTGCCAGCTGTATTACCTGTAGTGTTTGTAAAAATGTTTCCTACAGCTGTAACTGCTGTAAAACCACTCATTAAATCTATAGGTTGTTTTACGTTTTCAAAAACATTGTTTTCTACTCTAATGTTAGCCTCAACTCCAGCTGCTATACATTTATTACTTACTGAACTATTGAAATAATTATTCACGATATGAACTCTACCAAAACGCACTCTTGGCATTCTTTCTTTACATCCATTAGCCCACCAACATCTTGCAAAAGTTATTCTAAGTTTACCTCTATCAGCTGTTGCGCCATCACTAGAACCTATTAAGTTAGAATATCTGTGATCTGGAGAACCTCCTGATCCACCTGGCCTTGGAGCTTTTAAGTAAGTGAATTTTGTGTACGAAATTGTAACGAAATCCGACTGGTTTTTGATATCTAAATTTCCATCAACCCCATCTCTAAACTCACAATGATCTACCCAAACATTTTGGCAATTATCAATTATTGCATTATCCCAACCATCTGTATCGTAGGCTCCTGGTCCTTCAAAAATTAGGTTTCTAAGAATGATATTTTTACATCTTTTGATATTCAAAATTCCAGAATTGGCTTTTGTTTGATCCGTTGAAACCAGTTTT
Organism: Flavobacterium sp. FPG59; assembly: GCF_002150205.1. Lineage (NCBI taxonomy): Bacteria > Pseudomonadati > Bacteroidota > Flavobacteriia > Flavobacteriales > Flavobacteriaceae > Flavobacterium > Flavobacterium sp. FPG59. The sequence goes on from NZ_MTCA01000242.1 coordinate 785, forward strand.
GCACCGCTTGCACCATAGATAGTTTTTCCAGTTTGATCTTGAAAAGCTATTCGTCCAGTTGAAGTTGCAGGAATAGTTATGGTTCCTGTTACTTTGATGACTTTTACCGAAGTGTTTTCTATCGCAGCCTTTAACTGTGCATAATTAGATACAACTGTTTCAGCTGCGTTGCCTCCGCCAGTAGTTCCACCATTTTGTGATGCCCAACCAGGAACAGCAGCACAATCTCCAACTCTTGCATTGTTTTTTGTTGTTTTTGTTTCTAACTCAGCAGTAACTGCATTGTTTTCTGCAGTTTCTTCATTGTTACAACTTGTAAGTCCAAAGAAAAGACTCACAATGAAAATCGATAATTTTAAATTTAATTTCATAGTACTTTTTGTTAAATGTTAGTGATTTAAAGCTTTACAAAATAAATCATAAAAAAACGTATAATTATTGAACTTGTTCAATAAAACATGTAATTAATTAAATTTTGTGTTTTTTATTAATTGTTATATTGAAAATACCATAAATTCATTATTTTTACGTAATCGATTGCATAACCTACTGTTTTTCGATTAAAATAATGCATAATTAATATAAATCAAACCCCAAAAAAATGTACGAATTACTGCGAAATAACATTGAGAAAAAAATTCCCTTGACCAATGAAGAATGGGAATTAATTTTGGAAAACGTAAAACAGGTTAAACTAAAAAAAAATGATTATCTCCAAAATCAAGATTCTAATAGTAAATATGAAGCATTTGTTCTTAAAGGAGTATTCAAAATTTATCAGATGAATGAAAGCGGAGCAGAGAGCATTCTTTTTTTTGCATTTGATAATGACTGGATTAGCGATGTTGAAAGTTTTTATCATGATAAGCTTACAAGATATAACATCAAAGCCCTTGAAGATTGTGAAATTTTAGTCATCAACAAAAATGATAAAACTAAATTGTTTAAAGAAGTTCCAAAGCTTTTAAAATTTCACACCTTGCTTATAGAAAAAACAAATATTGTCATGCAGGATAGATTGCTTGATATCTTGAACAAGACATCAAAACAACGTTATATAGATTTCATAAATAAATATCCCGTAAAAGCACAGCGTATTAATGATAGAAATCTCTCTTCGTATCTGGGTGTATCACATGAATTCCTTTGTAAAATAAAAAAGACAATTTGAGTTGTTTCATCTTATTGAATACTGATTTTTCCGGTTTTATTTTTTCCAGTTTTAGAAGTGATTTTGTAAATGTAAATACCACTTGATAGACTTGGTAAAGTGATAGAATTATTTTTGGTAGTAAAGGATTGTGATACAATATTTTGCCCGTTCAAGTTAAAAAGAGAGAAAGAAGCTTCTTCTGCTTTAGTTTCAATATTAATGTCTTGGTTTGGTTTTAAAGCTGTTGGATAAACAAAAAAATCATTTTTTCCCAGAAAAATAATATCAATAGTTGGAGAATTTATTATTGTATTGTCTTCCAATGTAAGTCGTACTCTGTATTTGTTAAATCCTTCAGACGGTGAATTATCAACTAAAGAAAAACTTTTAGATAAAGGATGGTTAATTGATGTTAGAAGTACTTCTTTGTTGTTGACTAATTTTAGGAGTTCTACATTTTTTATTTGAAATAGACTAAAAAGGTTTGTTGAAATTGTTATTTTATTATCCGTTGTAATCGCAGCATTGACAAATTCAAAATAACAATTTGAGTTGTTTTCATACCGTAAAGTAGATTCGCTTTTTATACCCTCAACAGATTTAAAATTAGGAGAAACTGCGTGAATTTTACCGTTTGTATAAGTGTAGTTGGAGTTAGTTACTAGCTCTTTAAATGCAAGTTTATCATCAACTAATTCATAAATGTTAAAACTAGTTACTGTTTCTGGTTTAGTCCAGTTGATTTCGGTTACTCCATTGCAAACTAATGAAGTTGTGGTATTTAAATCATAAGAAATGATAAAATCATCTGAAATAAAGTCTTCATCCCCAATTTTCATTTTAAGTTTTGCTTTCGTAAAAAGTTCTTGAGAGGGTAGGTAAAGGTATTGATTTGTATTAATACTAATATTAGTAGCGATAGTTTCCCAGGTTTGTCCTTCATTGTAACTTATTGCTAAATCTCCAGTGTTATTTTCAATTGTAGTATTCCACTTAAAAGGTGAAGCTGTTTTTCCGTCTAATGGGAAATTATCATATAAAATAGGATAGTACCATTCAAATGTGTTTTTTAACTCATAATCATAAACAATACTGTAATCTTGAATAGCATTATTACTTAGAGAATTTTTAACAACAATAGTGTAGGTTTGAAATTGTGGATTTTCTAGTTCTATTTGTTCTACTGTATTTATTTTATCTACGCCTTTTTTAGCGGGTTCTTGAGGTAAATCTGGGTTTAAGATCCAAGGTAAAAATGTTTCTGTTGGTGAAATTAATTCCAAATCTAGATCATGAATTAAACTTATATTAGTATTTGCTGGTGCAGGAGGATCATTCCAAACTAGGGTTATCTTAACGTTTTTACTATTTTCAGGAACTATTATTTGATGGTTGTTTTTTTGACCTGGAACACTTGTACCTGTTATAATTCTATTTTTTTCTATACTGTTTAAGCATTTTAATGCGTTTATGTTACCAAAACCGTATGTAAAATCAGGGCCTTTATTACCTAAATCCTTTGCGCTATTTATTAAAATGGCTTTCGCGGTTGCATTTTGTAGCTGAGAGGTGTATTTTTTTTCGTATAGTTCTTTCATTAAGGTAATAATTCCAGTTGTGATTGCTGTTGCATTTGAGGTACCTTCTGTACTATAGGCTACAATTTCGGGTTTGATTCTACCGTCATACGCAGGTCCTTTTGATGAAAAAGACATACTTTTTTCACTAGCATTTACACTTCCAACCACAATACTGTTTTTTGATTGTTTAAAATTTCCTGTGATGCTTTTAAAACCTTCTACACCTTTGTTTCCAGCAGAAAAAACATGACTGATCGTTGGATTTTCATAAAGTGTTTTGTCATAAACCGAGGCTAAGTTACCGTAAAAATTTTCGATTGTTGTTCCATAAGAATGATTTTGAACCGTGGCTCCTTGTAGGCTTGAAATTTCATCTGGAAATATAGAAAGAAAATTGGAAGACTGAACTTTTGCTTGCGGTGCAACACCTTTTCCAAGTACAGAACTATTTCCTAAACCTGCAACAATAGTTGCCATGGCTGTAGCATGCTGTGATATTTGATTAGATTGCGTGCTTGACTGAATGTGTTTTTGTAGTAAATCAACATCATTAGTGTCAAAAAAGGCATCTTTTACAGATACAATTTGGTTAAAACCAGTAATATCAGCAAATTTTTTACTGGCCCCATTGATTTGGTTAACACTAAAGTTTTGATCTATAATTTTAGATTCAAATGAAGGATTATAGGACTCTAACGTTACAGACAAAACATCGTTCAAAGGGATGATTTGGTTAAGTATTGTTTTATAATTAGCTTCAACAAGTACCACATTGCCTTGGGTGGTAGTTTCAATTTTTAAGGCATTGAGTTTGTTAATTACATTTTTTACGCTATCAGTAACTATTGTGTATTTTTTTTTTGAAGAGTGATATTTTAAACCTGTGGGTAATTTCCATAAATCGTTTAGAGGTAGTGAACTAAGTTTGTGATTTTTAAATTCTTTTTTTGAAAAGGAAATCACACTAAATTTTGAAT
>NZ_MTCA01000413.1:0-830 GCF_002150205.1 Flavobacterium sp. FPG59
GACCGTAGCTGTGGTACAATTTACGGGTACAGCTCCTGCTTCACAAATTTCATACGTGATGGTGTACGTACCATTTGGGGTGTTTGGCGCTACTGTTAAATTTCCATCGGAATCAATACTCAATGGACCATTTGTTACTGGCGTTACATCGGTATTAGCTGTAGTTACCGGTACTCCATTTAAAGTATCGTTTGCTGTTACATTTCCTCCTGTTGATGGAAGAGGGTCGTTACTGGCAACTAATGGGTCAGTTACTGCATTAACGATGATGGTCAAAGTAGCGCTATTCGATACTATGCCGCTATTGTCGTTTACGGTGTAAGTGATTGCTGTAGTAGTACCATTATAGTTCAATACCGGTGTAAAGGTTATTACTCCTAAATTATTTACCGTATAGGTACCTTCTCCTGCTACCGTGAATGTGGTTTGTATACCTGCTGTAGCAGGATCCAAATCTACTGTAGTAACATCAATGGTACCGTCACCATCAGTATCGTTAGTCGTTACATTAATTGTAACAGGTGTGTCTTCATCTGTTGTTACAACGTCGTTGGTAGCTATTGGTGTAACATCATCATCTAAAATTATTCCCGTGCTACTTACTGCTCCGCTGCTAATGCTAAAGCTTTCGTCTGCTTCATCAATAGTGTCTGCTGTAGTGGGTACACTTACCGTTCCCGTGGTTGCTCCTGCTGGAACTGTTACGGTAATGCTTGTTGTAGTGTAATCAGCACTTCCTGCGGTTCCATTGGTCAAAGTGAACGTATAGGTGGTATCTACCGCAGATGGGTTGCTCAACGTGAAGTTGAATACTACAGCATCTCCTTCAA
>NZ_MTCA01000329.1:0-2072 GCF_002150205.1 Flavobacterium sp. FPG59
GTATACTGGCTCCATTTGCAGAAGACAATTCCTCTAAACTTGTTTTACAAAGAGCGTCTATCCTGCACATTTGATCTATTGTAGAGAGTAATTTTCCAGAGGTTTCATCAAAAATAAAAATGTTATCAATTGCGCTTTTAATTATTTTTATTAATTGTTTAAAATCATCTTGGGATAATTCATTCTCTAAAATATAATTTTCTAACCTTGCTCCTTTTCTGTATTTAGGATACTCCTCAAGTCCCATAAAGTGCAACATCCATGACTTATTGTAATATCCAATTGTTTTTACAATTCCTATATAATCTGCAATTAACTCATCGTGTAAATTATTTGATGCTATCCCATATTTTTGAAGAGTATATAAATGTGTACATTCATGCTCTTCTCTTATCGAAATGGAATAGGATAACCATATATCTTCAGTCAAACCCAATTGTTTTGCTGCTACATTACTATAGGGTTTTGTACTCAAAATAATTAAATTATCCTTATATAAGTTTTTATTAGGCAACACATTACAAGTAAACTCTTTTGTCCAATTTCCAAAAGTATTGGTTGCTAACCATTTGTTTTTCAAAATGGTCAATCTCTCCCAATTATTGATGCCGTTTATTAACACGGCACCCATTGATTGGGGAACATGGTTAGGGTTATTTTTATATAAAAGTGACTGTATAATCGTTGTGAAGTCTTCACTATTTGAAACCGTCACTATGGGTATTGAACCAGAAATACTTTTATGAACTTTAAATGTGATATTTTCAAAATCATTTAAGTGGAGTAAAAAAGGAAAATTCACATCGACTGTTTTTCCTCTTAACACTATATCTTTATAAAATTCTGTTTTTTCTATGCCTAATTGTATTGGGAAATTCAATTGAGGATAGCATTTTTTTAATTCATTAAACACCATTTTCCCTTGTGAAACTCGTGTTGAAATCCCTCTCCAATATTCAAGATCAATCTCATCAAAAAAAGGTGATGTTACGTTTTTTTTTACTAAAAATTTATTCTCCAAGTAGTTTTTAAGTCTTTCAGAAATACTAATGCTGCTATTATGGTCAACTTCTTTTAACATAACTTAAATTTATTGAACAGTTTTAAGCAATTTGACGTTTAGCAAGTTCTGTAAACAATCCGTCCTTTTGAATTAATTCTTCATAAGTTCCTGATTCTTTAATTTCCCCTTTATCTAATACAAAAATACGATCAGCATTTTTTATAGTACTCAACCTGTGTGCTATGACTATACGAGTAGCTTGAAGTTTATCTAAACTTTCAGCAACAATATTTTGAGTTTTATTATCAAGAGCACTCGTAGCTTCATCCATAAATAATAATCTTGGCTTATGTGCAATTGCTCTTGCAATCATTAATCTTTGTCTTTGACCTCCTGAAAAAGTTCCAGCTCCCTCACTAATAACAGTATGCATTTCCATTGGCATATTTTTTATGTCATCTTCCATACCAGCCATACGTGCAGCAGCCCAAGCATCATCTAATGTTAATTCTGAATTACCAACAATATTTTGATAAATACTTCCTGACATAAGCGCTCCGTTTTGTAATACTACTCCTATTTGTCGTCTTGTCAATTCTTTATTCATTGTATCAAATGTATTACCATCATAAAATATTGAGCCTAATTCAGGATGTTCAAATCCTAAAAGGAGTCTCATAATAGTAGATTTTCCAGAGCCTGAAGCTCCTACAAAAGCAACCATTTCACCAGGTTTTATCTTAAATGTAATGTTTTTTAAAATTAAAGGCTGATCTTCATAATACCTAAAAGATATAGAATTCAATTCTATTTCACCCATTAATTCACCTGGATCAATACTTTCCGCTATCGATTCAGGTTTCTCTTCTAGAATTGGCTTAACCCTTTCGTAAAGAGGGATAACACTAAGTGAAGAAATGAATGCCATACTCAATCTTAAACTATCATTTAAAAATTTGTTAAAGGAAATGATAAAAGCCATAAATGAACCTACAGACATCATTGCCGCATCTTTAGAATTTAAAACCGTATAATATATGAATGAAAAAAATAATATGCTTGTAAAAAG
>NZ_MTCA01000118.1:0-8902 GCF_002150205.1 Flavobacterium sp. FPG59
GTTTTAACCTCAGAAACTAAAGAAATCTTTACCAAAGGAATTAAGCTAACAAAATATGTAGATAGCAAACCTCCAGCAAAAATTAAAATTGCTTTGAAAATGTCATAGAATCCTTTTGCTAATAATTCAGATTTAAATTTTTCAAATGGTTTTTTAATATGTTTCATAACTCTATGTTGAGTAGTTTATAAATTTCTACTTTATTCTCATTGTAAACCTCTAATGCACGAGTCTCAAGTTCTTTAAGTCTATCTTCGTCAGTTTCATCCATTTCAATATTTTCTACCTCAGTTTTAAATAATGTATTAAGTCTTAAGTATGCAAAATTATCCGGTTCTTGTCTATCAATACCATTTTTTAACAAGCTTAAAATATTTTCCACTTGTTGAGATTGACCTTGCATAAACAACTCTATAATTCTTTTGCGCTTATTATTTATCCAATACCAAATTCCAAACTTATTTTCTTTATTAGGCTCTAGAAATATTCTTTCACCTGTACCAATAGATAGTAAATTAATATCAATTAATTCTTTATTAAAAGCTTTCTGAGCTTCAATCAGAGCTATTAAACTCGGATTATTAGCCCAAACTCCACCATCTACTTTATTTTTAAATTGTAAAACATCTCCTTTCATATCTTTATACATATTCCCCGAATACGGATCAAAATATGTTGGTGCAGATGAAGTTGATAAGGAAGCATCTAATAATGGAAGATTAGGATCACGAGTAAACCTATGATGGTAAAGGCTTTTTAGAACAGATGGTTTTCCAATACTTAAATCGTAAATTGATACCCCAACAGGTACCTTACAGTCTTTAAGTTTTGGAGTAGCGCTATGATGATATTTTTTAAACACGTCTTCTAATAAGTTTTTAAGACTTGCTCTATCATGTGAAGAATGGTTAATGCATTTTAAGAATCCTTTTTTATTACCAAATATTTCTTCGGCATTTTTAAAGTAAAGATTTTTAATTTCTTCCGCTGGGATACCAATTGATAAAGCTAATGCTAGAATACCACCTGTAGAAGTGCCAAAAATTAAATCTACATTCTGATATATTTGCCAATTCTCAAATTCTTTAGATTTAAGCTCCTTTTCGATTTCGCTTAAAATTACTGCTGGAAAAATACCTCGAATACCACCACCATCTAAACTTAGAACTCTGAATTTTTTACCACTCATATTGTTCTTACTTTACCTGTTAGTAACTGCTGCATTAATCCTTTTTTTTGTAATTGTAAAGTTTCCAGTTTTTGTTGGTATAACTTTATTTCATAGTCAAATGTTTCCAAAAAATCTGCAATTGCTTTTTGTTCTTTTATTGATGGAATTGGTATTTTCAATTTTAAAAATTCTTTTTGTCCTAATGTCTTATTTCTACCTGCGCCACCAGGAGAAGCTAATCCCAATAAATCTTTACCTCTTTTAGACTTAAAGAAAAATAAAAGATAATTTAAATCAAGTTTTGTGGCCAATGGCTTATACATAGGGAATCTATGTGATACAATCATACCTAATTCATTGATAGAGGTTTTTGCAATTGCGTGTTCCCAAGCAAATACAATATTCAGAATAAAACAATCCGGTTCAATAGCAAAAACAGATTTATTACCAAGACTTTCACCCGTTACTGATTCTTTATAAAAAATTCCTTTTGCGTGTGAGCGAATACCTAATTGTTTGTATAAAACATCTTTTTCAGGTTTAACAGGGTTTTTAACCTGTTTCAAAACTGATGATAAACTTTTTATTTCCCAATCATTTGGTATTTGATAATTATCTCTTTTATTAATTTTGTTATCATTCGAAAACTTCTCAAACCTAATTCTACCCGATAAAACACCTATTGTCATACTCTTTTTTACAACTTTAAGGTTTTTTAAAACTTTTTTAGTTGTGTTAATGGCATCATCCCATGTTAAAAGTATGTTAGCAATTTTTTGCTGTTCTGGAAGAGGTGGTAGTGGAACTTTTATTAGAGAGTAAGAACTAAAATAAATGTGTGGAATGGTACTACCAGTTATAAATTTTTCAAAATTTATTGTTTGATATAAAAAGTATAAATAATTTAGGCAAGTAGTTTCTTTTACTGCTTTAATATACCCCATTGTGCCCAATACAGAGGATTGTTTTTCACATAAAAAAACTCTGCCAACACCTGCTCCATCTTTGACAATACTTATATATCTATCTTCTTCTACATAAAAATCAATACCTTTTAATAAACCGCTAGCACCATATAATATGTAATCTCCAAAATTGTCAGACAATGCATTAATTGATAATGAGGAATTTTTATTTTTAGATATTTCTCCTAATTTTTTAACTTCCCAATTGCTTGGAATTAAACCAATTGAGGTTTCTTTATAGTCATTACTTAACTCTTTCAACATAAAATTGATTTAATTTAATTTGTTTCCACCTGGATGAATCCCTCCACCAGTCCATTCGTTTGTAATAAGCCACATTTCATAATGATATAACCACTCCATAGCCCAAGGCAAAATTGTACTTGCTAATGTTTTTGTGTCATTCCATTCTTTGGCTTTGGGATAATACAAACAAAGTTTTTGTCTTTTAGTATCATATACATGTTCTAATTTATTTTTCCCTTCAGGTAATTTTAGTTCTTTTGGCTCTAAAACAAAAATATTAGGACTATCACCTTTTTTATAAGATATTCTTACTAAATATTCGTCTCCTAAGGGAGAAGATTTTAATTTACCTTCCCAAACTAAATGGCTATAAGTAATCATTCTAGTCTCTCCAAAACCATAATCTCTTTTTAAAGCAACAATTTGCTGTGCTATTGTGAGTTTTGGCTTTTTATTCATTTCCAAAAAATTTATGTGGCTGAACTTTAGATACATCTGTTAACCCTGTAACAGCTGTTCCTACAAGACCTAAATTTCTATGCACATTATTGTTTCCACTTTCAGTTAAAATTCTCATATTGTTGCCGATGTCTGAAAAAGTTTTAGTAACAGGAGCATCTCCAAATGATTTTTTTAATGATTCTGATAAAGAAATACGGTTAAATGGCGAATTGAAAATTCCAAAATCAAGTTTTAATTTTTCTATCCAATCTTTGAAAAACTTCTCTCTTTTAGAATTAGGCAAAGCCCATCTATCAGCAAAATTCTCAGATGTTTTTACAGGATTAGAAATCCATTTAATATATCGACCAGTATTTTCATCAAGTCTAGTCTCTATGAAACTTTCCATTTTATTGATAATATTAATCAATGCATCCATAATATTATCTTCACCATTATAAGCATGAGTTGCTAATGTTGTTATGATACAAGATATTGGTTTTTCTTTTTTATCCTCCTCAGAATAGTCTTTAAACGTAATATCTCTATGTCTTTTCAATAACTGAACTGCTCTTTGTAATGGTAATCTTTGCTTTTGATATTTTGGTGTTGGCTTTACAGATTCATTTAAGGAGAACATTTTCGTTTTAACTCCTTTTACATCTTCCGCACTTTTCATAAACCAAATAGCATAACCAAATGGATTGCTCAAATACCAATTTAATGGATTTGTTGAAGTATAATAATCTGGTGTTTTTTCTTTGTCTGTAATACTTAAAACCAAATCTTCAATTTTTTGGTTAGAAAGATTTAAGTATGCTCTCTCTTTTATGATTGAATGACCAGATGTATTTACAGCAGGAAGAATATCCATGTGATAACGTTCATTCATATTTCCGTTCTCTCTGTATTTTAATGTCCAACATCTTCTACCTTCTTCATCAAGTAAAGATTCATACTTCTTATGATTTTTTAGTTGTTCACCAACAAGTTCTTTTACATCTTTTTGGGTCCAACTTTGTTTTTTACCATTTAGTTCACAAACAACATCTAAATCAATATCGCCATCCGGATCAATTGTTTGAATAGTTGTTCCAATAATAAATGAACCCTGTGGGCTAACAACCGGATTGTAATTTGCTAATTCTGAATCAGGATTTGTTAACCAATTTCCAACTGCTTGATAACTTCTTACAGCTGCATCATGTTGAGCTTCAGTAATACTTAGATTCTCTCCAAGAACATCTAATATTTCTTCTAATTCTGTTTTTTGTTCTATTGTTATTGACATATTTTTAAAATATTATAATGTTAATTGAAAAACCTGTATTAGTTTGTTAAAAATTTGGTTCATGTCTTGGTTTCCAAAACCATTTGCGGCAAGTACTTCTGGACTTGGCAAATCGTCTTTTATGGTGTCTACAAATTTTTGCATGTCTGCTTTGATGGTATCGGGTAAAACAAATCGGTCGTTTTCGTTGAGCATCATAGTCATTCTAAACACATCGTTTTTGTGTTTTTTAATATCTACTGATCTCACAGGTTGTCCGGCTGCTTTTCTTTCGGTATTGTTTAAAAATGCAAAAGCCTTTAAGCAAATTAAAGTATGTGGTGCTGCAAAATGTACTCCTTCTTTTACTTCGCTATGTTCTATAGTATAGTTATAATAGTTTTCGTCTAGCAATATGGCTGACATGCTAGACAATCCTTCTTCAACAGGAATAGGAGTAAGATGCGCTCCTTGATTGACATCAATTACATCGGGTTCTTTACAAAATAATTCTAGTTGTTTTGGGTAATCTGAATTGGCTGGATTAGCAAAACGGTAACAGTTTCTTTCTTCTTCATTTTTTTGTTGTACAGCATATTGTCCGAGCGTGATGAATTCCCAAAATTTTGCTACAAATTCTGGTGATAAAGCTTCCACAATCAAAATCATATCAATATCATCGGTAGCACGAGGTGTAAAACCAGCTTCCTCTATGATAATGTCGCAAGCCGTTCCGCCAATGATAATATAACTATCCTGAAAGTCCTTGAAATGTGCGCTAAATGTATCTAATCCTACTACCATATATATTTTTCTATTATTTGTTCTAATCCCATTTCTATTCGTTCATCGTGATTGTCTTTTAGACTAAGGTAAAGTGATAATGGATCTACTACTGCATTATTTACTGGAAATTCATCCAATAATGTTACTGGATTGTATTTCCATACTTCAATAGCAAATTTGCCTTCTCTATCATTAGCATTTAGTAAACCCCTGTTTTTTTGCAAGAAATAAAATGCGCTTTTTTCGATAGCATAGTATTGTTGTTTACTTGGGTTTATGCTAGTGTATTCGGGCAAAGCTGATACATTGGTTTTTAGCATATCAACATTGTGTGGCAACTCATCAACATATACTGTTTTTAAAACCGGGCTTTCCAGAAGATTTTGTTCTTGAGCTACGTCCCATAATTTGTTTCTTTGTAAATTGAATTTGATGCGTTTTTCTTTTTCGCCCATTACTTCAATTAAGTCATGATTTTTCAAATCATCAACAGCATACGAAACCGCCATAGGCGTATAATCTAATTTCTTGGCTATTTCTTTGAATGAATGCTCTTCTATTTTCCAATTATTATTTCTGTGAATGATATGAAATAGGAATAAGAATTGAGAAGAAGGCATCAAACTTTTGTTTTTTAATTTTGTTTTTGGCTGTGCATAACTTTCATTCAAATTGATTAATAATTCCGGTAAAAAAAGTTGTTTTTCAGGCACAATAAAGTTTATTCCTTTTTCAATTAATCGTTTTCTATTGTAGGATTGCAGATTTTCTAAAACTAAAATGACAGTTTTACCTATAGCATTTCTAATCAATTGCAAATGTTTATCTGTTTGTAAAACACTAAAATAGTCTTCATTGATTTGCTCTGCCAAGACTATATTTTTATCGAAAAGAACAACATCATATAGTTTATATGCTTGGGTAATATACATAGGTAAATTGCCCAAAAACTTATTTGAGATGGGATTTTCTAAAGCATTTGTACCCAGTGTTTCGTTTATGTAATTAATTGCTTTTCTCATATTTTACGTTTTGATAAAGTTAAAAATTAGTAATAAAGTGATTAACTTTATTGTGCAAATATAACTTTATTACATTGAAAATCAAATATTAAAATATTTTAAAGGATTAAAACGTTCATTTTCATTTCGCTGAACATAACCCAATTGATTAGTTAGCATTTGCGTACTACCAATTTTGAAATCTTTTGTATTGTGGTGACTATGACCATAAATCCAATAGTCTATATTACAAGCTTCAATTGTATCGAAAAGCTCTACAGCAAATGCTTCATTTAAAGTGCTGTTTTTATATATCTTAGGATACTTTTTGAATGTAGGAACATGGTGGGTTACCACAATTGTTTTATCAGCATCATTCACTTTTAATTCTTGATTGATAAAATTGATACAATCTGTATGCAAATGGTTATAATCATCAGCAGTAAACCTATGACCGTTGTAATTAATCACATGAAAATCGCTAAGACCACGTTCAATACTCCACTGATTGGCAGAACTAATTTTGGACCACAGTGTAGAAAAAATCAGTTTGGTATTTTGGTGTTGCACTACCGAATTGTTTAACAAGATCACATTACTTCGAATTTTTTCATAAAAAGTTCCGGACTTTGTTGCTGCATCAAAATAATAATATTCGTGATTACCCGGAATCCAATAGGTCATTTGGAAATTATCTGATAAGAAACTGAAAAAATCTTGGTGCTTATCCATAACAGCAAAAGGCACAATATCACCTGCCAAAATCAATATATCTCCATTGGGAACTAAAGGATTGGCATTAAAGAATTCCTTATTTTTAGGGAATTCTAAATGTAGGTCGGATGCGTATTGTATTTTGCTGACTTGCATGTCATTTGTTTTATTAAATTAAATTCAACTCTTTCAAATAGTTTTCCATTTGGTTTTCTACTTCGGTAAGTTGCTTTTTGAGTTCGATTATGTTAGTATGCGTTGCTTTGATGTCTACTTCTTCCTCTTCTTCAAACGTATCTACATAACGCGGAATATTAAGGTTGTAATCGTTTTCTATAATGTCGGCAATAGTAGCGCGGTAGCTGTATTTATCTTCTACAATCGCTCCTTTTTCGGTTGTTATTGGCGTTGCTATTTTAAACGATTTATAAGCTGAAACAATGTGTTCTATATCACTATCCCTTAACTTATTTTGGTTTTTGCCACTCTCGAATTCACGACTGGCATCAATAAACAATACGTCTTTATTGTTGGTTTTCCCTCTGTTGAAAATTAATATAGCTGCTGGAATTCCTGTTCCAAAAAATAGGTTGGCTGGTAAACCGATAACGGCTTCCAACAAATTTTCATCTATTAGTTTTTTACGAATTTGCCCTTCGCTACTGCTACGGAACAAAACTCCGTGAGGCACAATAACGCCCACTTTCCCTACATCTTCATAAGTGGTTTCTATCATGTGACTTATAAAAGCATAGTCGCCTTTGCTTTTTGGAGGAACTCCTCTGTGGAAACGGTTGAATTGATCAGAAGCTGCGGTATCTGCACCCCATTTATCTAAACTAAAGGGTGGATTTGCCACCACAATATGGAACTTCATTAGACTATCGTTTTCCAATAGTTTTGGGTTGTTGATAGTATCGCCCCATTCTATTGTGGCACTGTCTTGTTCGTGCAAAAACATATTCATACGACACAAAGCCCAAGTGCTACCATTATTTTCTTGACCATAAAGTGAATAGTTTTTACCTTCTACTTCATTGGCCATTTTTATCAATAAAGATCCCGACCCCGCCGTGGGATCACATATTCTATTACCAGGTTGCGGGTCAACCAATTTGGCTAAAACTGTACTGACTTCGCTTGGTGTATAGAACTCGCCCGATTTCTTGCCGCTTTCTCCTGCAAATTTTGAGATTAGAAACTCGTAACTGTCACCAATTATATCATTCCCTTCAAGATGTGAAGGCTGTAAATCTAATGCTGAAAAATCTACTAATAGGTTTTTCATAATGGCATTACGTTGTTTTGTTTGACCAAACACCGTTTCGGAATTGAAAGAAATACTACGGAACACCATTGCTAATTTGGAACGGTTGGCATCCTCTAAAGCTGTCAATCCAATATCTATAATTTCTCCAATATTAGGTTCGCTACGGTTTTGATATAGGTAATCGAAATTGCTTATTTCTGGCAATATAAAACGCTCCCTTTGTAGTTGGCGTTGTACCATTTCTTCGTTATCTGGATACTTAATGCGGTATTGTTCTACTTTGTCTTTCCAAACATCAGACAGGTATTTTACAAATAATAGCGTTAGGATATAATCTTTGTATTGCTCGCTTCCCATTACTGGGCGTAAAGTGTCACAAGCTTTCCAAACAATATTATTAATTTCTCTCTGTGTAATTTTACTCTCTGCCATAGTTGCTAATTTATAATTTTTGAAATTGTTGTTTGAAAAAGTTTTTGTTTTTCTGCGATTATGTTATTTGTAAGCTCGATATCTTTTAGATATAGTTCTTGTAATGTTACCACTTTTTGCTGTTCTTCTAATGGTATCAGATTAAAAGTAAAATCAGCTAATTCGTTTTTACGAATGGAAGGAATCGAACTTCCTGCTCCCGACTGTTGAAAATGCAATAAATTTTTTGGAAGATTTAAAACAGAAACCAAATATCCTGGAATAATTCTAGTTTTATCAGTACGCAAAATAAAAAAGATTGAAGATGCGATTGCGTTTCCAAAGTCAGAATTGTATAATGTTGCGAAAAATCGAAATCCTTTTGCTACGAAAAGTATATCTTCGTTTTGTAAAAGATTAGCCATTGATTTTGGATTTTCTTCTAAAAAAGTATCATTCTCCCCAATATACTGTCCAAATTCATTAAAATGTTTCGCCTGTAAATAAGGAATAGTTCCGTCTTTACTGGGCTGTCCGTAATAACCGAACTGGATATTTGCTATTTCTTTTAACTTAACTTCCATTTGATTATATTTGTAATGATATTCGTTTCTGATGCAAATATAC
>NZ_MTCA01000220.1:0-5102 GCF_002150205.1 Flavobacterium sp. FPG59
CTACAATAGCATGTTAAATAGGCAATTTACACTTTTATTTTTTTTAATTTTAGTACTTTCACCTAAAACGCTATTTGCTAACGACAAAAATCTATCAGTAAAAGATGTTACGCTACTTTCAAACAAGGCTATTTTGCTCATGAAAGAAGGCAATTATGAAAAATCATTAATACAATCAAGATTTGCTCTTAGCAAGGCCATTCAATTAAAAAACGACAATTTAATTGCTGGATGCTATAATACTATTGCTGCAAATTTTGATCAATTATCCGAGCCCGATAAAGCATTTTACTACTATAATAAAGGTTTAACATATGCTAACAGAACGAATAATGATGCTTTAAAAAATTGGCTGCACAACAATTTGGGAAACATTTACTGTTTTGACAAAAAACAATATAAAAAAGGAATTTATTACTACAAAAAATCATTAGAATACAGCACTAAAATTAATGATGTTTATCAAATTCTATTCACAAATCTCAATATTACTTGGGCTTATTTTGACATTGGAGATTTCAAAAGTGGATATCCTCATTTAGAATACATTAATAAAAATCAAAAAAAATATGGAAATCCGTCAACAATTGTAGCACTAAACATGCTTAACGGAATGTATAATTCTAGCATTAACAACAACAGCAAAGCTACTTACTACTTTGAAAATGCTATTAAACTTGGGATTCAAGGAGAAGAAAAATCAGATTTATCATTCTCCCACCATGAATATTCTAAGTTTTTAATGAAAACTGGAAATTACAAAAAAGCATACCAACACCTTGACTCCTACATAAAACTAACAGAGGAATTAACAGATGAAGAAAAACTAAATAAAGCAAATGTTGCTGGAATAAATCTTGAAATAGATGAGTACAAACGTGAAATTGACAAAATTGAGAGTGAGTTTAAAACCAAACAAATAGAACTATTAGAAGAACAATACCGCAATAAAAAAATTGTAATTGTTGTAGCTGTAATTTTGCTATTACTCTCTTTGGTCTTTTATATTTTAACCTTAAATGCAAAGTTAAAACACAAAAATAAGATTAAAGATTTACAAAGTAAGGTTCAAGAAAACATATTAAATGCCTCAATTAATGGTCAAGAATTAGAACGAAAAAAAATTGCTTCTTTTCTACATGATAATATAAGTGCTCTTTTATCATCCGCAGGAATGCAATTACAAGCTTTTACAAATCAAACACAAAATTTCCCTGTTGAAATTACAAAAACAAAACAAATCCTTGAAAATGCACACGACCAAGTTCGGGATCTATCCCATGAATTAATGCCTTCGTTACTGGTTCGTTTTGGGTTATTCGATGCCTTGGAAGATCTATGCGAAAAAAATACAAACTCAATACTAAACTTTGTTTTTAACAATTCAGTAGATCGAAACACCCGTTATGATGAAGACTTTGAAATGAAAATCTATTTCATCATAATGGAACTCATTAATAATATTATCAAACACAGTACAGCATGCCAATCTATAGTTTCATTGGACGAAAATAATAACATGCTACAAATAAAAATTATTGATAACGGAAAAGGTTTTGATTCTTCTAACTTTCATATTCTTGAGGGCTTTGGTATTAACCAAATCAAGTCCAGAATCAACAACTTGAAAGGGACATTTTATATAGATTCAAAACTCAATTGGGGTACAACTGTAAGCATTGAAGTTCCCATACACTATCATAAAAAAAATTCTAACCCCGTTTACCCAACTCAATAATCTCCATATCCCTAATCTTATCCCCATCTATTACAAAGCGCAACATAGTGCGTACTTGATGAAAACCACTTATACCAGCGGCTCCTGGATTAAGGTGCAAAAGATTCAATTTTTTATCAAACATAACTTTTAGGATATGAGAGTGTCCGCAAATAAATATTTTCGGAGGATTTACAAGTAGTTCTTCTCTAATACTAGCGTTGTATTTCCCCGGATAACCACCAATATGTGTGATCCAGACATCAACTCCTTCACACATAAATCGATTGTGTAATGGAAATTCCATTCGAGCCTGAGCATCATCTATATTACCATACACCGCGTGCAAAGGTTTTACTTTCTGTATTGCATCAGTAACGGTTAAGGCGCCTATATCCCCAGCATGCCATACCTCATCAGCTTGATCAACATATTTTAAAATAACTTCGTCAATATGACTGTGCGTATCCGATAGTAAAAGGATTTTTTTCAATTTAAGTTTTTTTTAGGAGCTTTTTCCAGCTATCCGCTTTATTCCCGATCAAAAAAACTACAGCTAAAAAGCCTTGTTTTTTAAAATCGGGAGATACCGCTGCTATCTGGGCTAGAAATTTTGGTAAAAATAGCCATTCTTGGTTCAATAATGAAATCGAATCCATTCTTAACAAACTTTGGCAGTTTGTCATTTCCTTGCACAAAAATTAATAAGTATCTTTGTAACATCAAAAAAAAACAGTTGAGATATTTCGTTAAATTTGCATACAATGGCACGCATTACCACGGATGGCAATTCCAGCCAAACGCAGCCTCTGTTCAAGAAACCATGAACAAAGCCTTTTCGGTATTGTTAAACACACCTCTAAATCTTATGGGTGCTGGAAGGACTGACACAGGAGTTCACGCCAGAGAAATGTATGCTCATTTTGATATAGAAAAATCATTTGATAAAACAAGCTTGATTCACAAACTCAACTCTTATTTACCCAAAGATATTGTAATTTATGATCTACTAGCAGTTCATGATGATGCGCACACTCGGTTTGATGCTACAAAAAGAACTTACGAATATCACATTCATACTTTTAAAGATGTATTTTTACAAGATAAGAGTTGGTACTTTCATCAATCGCTAGATATTGAGCTCATGAATCAAGCAGCTCAAATACTGTTTGAACACACTGATTTTCAATGTTTTTCAAAAGTGAACACTGATGTAAACACATTTGATTGTACTATTTATGAAGCGCATTGGACACAAAAAGACAACAATTCGTTGGTTTTTACCGTTTCGGCAAATAGGTTTTTACGCAATATGGTGCGTGCCATTGTAGGAACGTTGATCAATGTGGGGTTGCATAAAATTACACTCGAGGATTTTACAGCAATTATTGCTAGTAAAAACAGAGATAAGGCCGGGATTTCGGTTCCAGCACATGGTTTGTATTTAACCAAAATAGAATACGATTATTTATAGCTTCAGGCTGTAAGCTTTACGCATTATGCCTAAAGCCTAAAGCATAAGGCTTAAAGAAAAAATATGAAAGCAAAAGCATTTGATACTAGATTATTCAAACGAATATTAAAATTTACAAAACCCTATCAATGGCGTTTTAATGGAGTAGTTATTTTTGCTATTTCATTGTCAATATTTGCAGCGTTACGCCCGTATTTATTGAAACAAACCGTTGATGGATACATTGCTACACAAGATCAAAAAGGATTATTAATGTATGTAATCTTAATGGGGATTGTGCTTTTATTAGAGGTGTTTTCACAATTTTACTTTGTCTATTGGGCCAACTGGTTGGGTCAAGATATTGTAAAAGACATTCGTACCAAACTTTTTCAGCACATTTTGAGTTTTAGAATGAAATATTTTGACCACGTTCCTGTGGGGCAATTGGTGACTCGTTCGGTTTCTGATATCGAATCTATTGCTAGAATTTTTAGTCAAGGTTTGTTCATGATAATTAGTGACTTGATGAAAATGATTGTAGTTCTGGGTTTTATGTTTTATATGAACTGGACCCTAACTTGGATTGTGATTGTAGCCATGCCTATCCTGGTTTTTGTAACGAGAATTTTCCAAAAGAAAATGCAAGTTGCTTTTGAGGAAGTGCGTACTCAAATTGCTAATATGAATTCCTTTGTACAAGAGCGTGTCACGGGCATGAAGATTGTTCAACTCTTTAATAGAGAAAACATTGAGTTAGAAAAGTTCAAAGAGATAAATGACAAGCACAAGAAAGCGTGGATAAAAACCATTTTATACAACTCCATCTTCTTCCCTATTGCAGATATTATTTCGTCATTGACACTTGGTTTTATTGTGCTTTACGGCGGATTCAAAATTTTAAACGGAGATAACTTTACCACTTTTGGAGATTTATTCTCGTACACGATGTTTATCGGTATGCTATTCAATCCGTTGCGACAAATAGCCGATAAATTCAATGAGATGCAACTGGGAATGATTGCTGCCAACCGTGTTTTTGATATTTTGGACACCCAAGATCAAATACAAGATACTGGTATTCTTGAGGCACCAATTTTTAAAGGAAATATTGAATTTAATAAAGTTCGTTTTGGGTACATTCCTGATGAAGAAGTCATAAAAGGAATTGATTTAGAAGTAAACGCTGGACAAACAATTGCCATTGTAGGCTCTACAGGTGCAGGAAAATCTACTATTATCAACTTACTAAATCGTTTTTATGAAATCAATAGCGGCTCCATATATATTGATAATCAAAATATTGAAAATTATACTTTAGGTTCTTTACGAAAGCAAATTGCGGTAGTATTGCAGGATGTTTTCCTTTTTGCTGATACTATTTTTAATAATATCACCTTAAATAATCCTGAAATTGATCGCGACCAAGTATTGGCTGCAGCCAAAAAAATTGGAGTGCATGAATTTATCATGAGCTTGCCAGATAATTATGATTTTGATGTTAAGGAACGCGGAGTAATGCTATCCTCTGGTCAGCGCCAATTAATTGCATTCTTGAGAGCTTATGTGAGTAACCCAAGTATCTTAATTCTTGACGAAGCCACATCCTCTATAGATACTTACTCCGAGGAATTGATTCAGCGTGCTACCGAAACTATTACAAAAGGCAGAACCTCTATTGTTATTGCACACCGATTAGCCACGATTGTAAACGCTGACAAAATTGTAGTGATGGACAAAGGGCTAATCGTTGAACAAGGTACGCATCAAGAACTAATTAATCGTGAAAGTGGTTTTTATAAGAATTTGTATGACTCTCAGTTTTCAGTAGCGAATTGATGTGTTCACAACCGCTTTAAGACATAATCTTGATAATGTATTCCATCATAAATAAAAGACTTTTTTTATTTCTATTTTATAACTTCATAGCAA
>NZ_MTCA01000110.1:0-9574 GCF_002150205.1 Flavobacterium sp. FPG59
TTCTCAAACTGCGTTAGGGATAGCAGCGAAAAGCCCACAGTGACGACCGAAAGGAAGGAACGAGGACTTGTAGCGAAGAGCCCGACCTTATATAAAACAACAAGAGTAGCAGGATCAACTGCTACTCTTGTTGTTTTATATAAGGGAACGCCCAAATAAAATTTAATATTCCCATCTACGGGTTTTGTTTAATTCCTCTTGCTCTTGGATGATCTCTGCTGGTATTACTTTTAAGAACGATGCATGTTGTTCTATTGCATATTCTACTTTTTCTACAATTTCATCGATGGTGTCATTTGCATAATCTATATCAAGTGGCTCTTTGATGATAAACGACTGAAGAATACCTTTCTTTTTCATGCGCAATCCTTTATTTTAAAACTGACACCAAGATTTGATTAAAATAAATATGTAAATCAATTATAACGAATTGCGCGTACTGGAGATATCTTTGTAATTATATAGGACGGAATTACAAGTACAATTAAACAAACTATGACAGTAAGAACATTTAAAGCCATTATATAGGTCCAGTTAATATAAACAGGTGCTTGATTGACATAATAGTTTTCAGGTGGAAGTTGAATTACACCAAAGTGTTGCTGAATTAACAACAATGTAATTCCTATGAAATTACCCCAAAACAAACCTTTTACAATGAGATATGAAGCATTGTACAAAAATATTTTCCTAACAGACCAATTACTGGCACCCAAAGCTTTTAGAATCCCTATCATTTGCGTTCGCTCTAAAATTAAAACCAAGAGCGCAACAACCATGTTTATGGTAGCAACAAGAATCATGACAATAAGTATTACAATGATATTAAAATCAAATAATTTAAGCCATTCAAATATATAACTGTATTTCTCAGTAATGGTTTTTGAATCGAGCGTAGAACCTGTTTGTTCGTAAACCTGTTCCCCTATTGCTTCAATAGCATCAAAATCGTCAACAAAAACCTCAAATGAACCTACTTGACTTGACTTCCATTTGTTGATTTTTTGCATGTGCCTTATATCTCCCAAAATATAAGTGGCATCAAATTCCTGAAATCCCGAATTAAATATTCCAACAATATTAAAGTTCCTTAAGTTATACCCATTATCTTTCATGAAAAAGGTATTAAAAGAATCCCCTACTTTTAAATTTAAACGGTTGGCTATAAATTGAGAGATCACAACCTCTTCATTTAAAGATGCAATTGTATTCGGTATTCTTCCTTGAACCAAATACTCTTTTATATTATCCCACTTATAATCTTTTCCTACCCCTTTGAAAATAACACCCTCAAAAGCACTCTCAGTCCTAATGATTCCTGCTTTATTTACTACAGCTTGAATGTGTGTAACAGCGGGAACTGCTGAGAAATTTGGATAAAAGTCTTGTTTATTGGTAATAGGTACCAAAGTCATATCAGATTGATTGCTATCATAATTAGAAATCACTATATGACCATTAAAAGCGGCTACTTTCTCACGGATTTTTTGTTGCAACCCAATACCTGTGGCTACAGAAACAATCATCATAATCATACCAATTGCAATTGCCGAAATAGCAATTTTTATGATAGGCGATGAAATGCTACTTTTATAATCCTTAGATAAAACGAGACGCTTAGCGATGAAATATTCTAAATTCAAAGTAAAATGGACTTTTATGGGTTGAGAAACTAGTTTGGAATAAAATTATTACCTAGGACTATACTATAAAGGTAATTTTTTTTTCATCTCTTCTACAATATTGAAGGCAGCTGGACAAATAGTAACATTCACTAAAGTAAGACCGGTGATTTGCTGAAATTTTTTTCGATCAGTGTGCGGAAACTCCCTGCATGCTTTAGGACGAACATCATAAATCATGCAAGCATTATCATTATCTAAAAATGTACAAGGAACGCTTTGCAAAACATAATCTTTATCCTCATCTATTCGCAGATATTGATCAATAAATTGTTGTGGTTTTTGACGTAAATATTTTGAAACTCGTTCAATATCGGCATCTGTAAATAATGGCCCAGTGGTTTTACAGCAATTAGCACATTTTAAACAGTCCGTTTTTTTAAATTCAGCGTTGTGCAGGTCTTGCATTAAATAATCTAAATTCTTTGGAATCTTCTTTTTTAACTTATCAAAATACTTTTTGTTTTCGATATGCTTATCTTTGGCCTCTTTGGGAAGATTGATTATTATATTTTTCAAGTTGCAGATTTATAATTTGAATTACAAAAGTAACAAACTTGACATCTGAAAATGATAAAGATTTAAAAAAATGATGAAAGACCTTTTTGGCAGAGCCATTCTCGATTATGTTACAAATAATTCACCTGAAGATTTAATTACGGAAACTTCAATATCCGAAGAAGATGAAATGAATATTGCTTACTTGTTTCGTTCTCATGATGAGATGCCTCTTATTGAACAAAAAGCAATGCAATTATCAAAAGGACTTGTTCTAGATGTGGGTTGTGGTGCAGGAAGTCATAGTTTGTATTTACAAAACGAATGTAAACTAAACGTACAATCAATTGATATTTCAAATAACGCCATTGAAGCCTGCAAGCTTAGAGGTCTACATAATGCAACCGTACAGAACATTTTAGATTTAAACATCAATAAAAATGAAACACAGTACGATACCATTTTATTATTAATGAACGGAACAGGTATTTTTGGAACTATAAAAGAAATCCCTAAATACCTAAAGCAACTAAAAAGATTACTGAGCCATAACGGTCAAATTTTAATAGATTCTTCGGATATCATTTATATGTTTGATAACGATGAAGACGGAGGGAAATGGATACCTAGTAATGGCTATTATGGCGAAATAACATTTAAAATAAAATATAAAAACGAGATAGAGAACCCATTTCCTTGGCTCTATTTAGATTACAATACGTTACAAAATGCTGCGTACGCAAATGGATTTAAATGTGAATTAATTCAAGAAGGAGAACATTTTGATTATTTAGCAAAACTCACACATTTACCTTAAAAAAAATCTAATCAAACTAAAAAAACTGCATTATCAAATGCATGTTCTTATGGGATATTCAAATATTTATGTGTTTGCAAAGAAACGCGCCATTTTGGATTTTGCATCACATAATCTACGATTAATGGAGTCATTTCTTCTTTTTTACTCCATTCCGGTTGAAGAAATAAAATAGCATTAGCCGACACTTTTTCTGCTTGTTCTTCAGCAAAAATAAAATCATGCTTGTTATAAATTATTACTTTTAACTCATGAGCAGCCTCATAGACTGTTGAAGTCGGTAGTTTATTCTTCTTTGGCGATAAGCAAATCCAATCCCAAGAACCTGTTAAAGGATACGCACCAGAAGTTTCAATATGAACTTTTCTATTATTGTCATGCAATTTTTGCGTCAATAAAGTCATGTCCCACATTAAAGGTTCACCACCTGTAACCACAACAGTTTCTGCATATTTACTAGCATTACTTACAATTAAATCAACTGCAGTAGGCGGATGCAACTCTGCATTCCAACTTTCCTTAACATCACACCAATGACAACCTACATCACAACCGCCAATTCTAATAAAATAGGCAGCAGTTCCTGTATGAGAGCCCTCTCCTTGAATGGTATAAAATTCCTCCATCAACGGGAGCATTGCCCCTTTATTAACCTCTAACTGTATTTCTTTTGATAACATTCTGATTTTTTAAAGTACAAAGATAACGAATTTGAAAAGAGAAGCTTTAAAAACAATTGTCTAATATAAATTGTAGCTCATGAAACCTAAACATTGCTAACAAACAAAGATAAAGGCATAAAAAAACCGGTAGCAATTGCTACCGGTTTATACCATTATTTTGAAAAATTATTTTAAAATTTTCAAAGACTCAGATGCGTAACTATTTGCTGCATCAAGAGCAAGTGTTTTGTTGAAATATTCAATAGCTTTAGCTTTATCAGTATTTGCAAAACTTGCAGCTATATTATTGTAAGCTTCAATAAACTTAGTCTTAACAGCTGGTTTTGCAAGTTCAGCATCACCAAGAGCAGTAGTTTTAGCTACATAATCCTCGTAGTTTTTAACCATGACATCATCTTTTTCAAGCAATCTGTTTGCTCTAGCTCTGTAAAGGTAAGCTTCCAAATACGTTGGTGAAGCTACTAAAACTCTTTCAAATGCAGCATCAGCTTTTTGTAATGCAGCAGCATCAGCTTTACCTTCTTTGGCTTTGTTGATGTTTGCATAATAAATAGCTAAACCATAATACACGTTGTCATCAAGATAAGTAGTAGACTCTTTAGTATTAGCTCCAAACTCAAAGATACCAGAAGCTTCATTATACAATTTTTGAGAGAACATTTTTTTACCTACTTCACTTAAACTTTGAACAGCAAGCGGTTCCATTTCAACACCTTTTTTAATATCGGCTAAACCTTGAGTATATCCTGCTGGATCAACTGAAAGCCCGTCAGCACTAGTTGCTTTTTTAATTCTACTTAAACCTAAATTCAAATAATCTAAAGCAATAATTTTATTACCTGGTGTTCCAATAAAATCCTCTAAAGCTTTAATTGCAACATCTAAATTACCATTCTTATAAGCCGCATAACCTAAATAACGGTAAATTCTTGGATTCACTTTATCCAATTCACTCATTTTATTCGCTTCCACTTCAAGTGCAGCATAATCCTCAATTAAGATTAAGAAATCTGCACGACGCATTCTTGAGTTAAGTGAATAATCTGTCAAAGACATATACTTATCATAGTGACCTAATGCAATTTTATAATTTGCAGCAGCTTGTGATGGCTTATTACGAGCAATTTTATAATACGTTTCAGCTAATTCTCTGTAAACAGGACCATAATTTGGGTTTAACGCAATAACTTCGTCATACGCTTTTAAAGCTTCGTCATAAGACTTTGCACCTTTTAACAAAACACCTAACTGCATTTTTGCTTTTAATAGTGTATTATCTAACTGAAAAGCGCTTCTGTAAGCAACATAAGCCTCATTTTGTTTTCCATCACCATAATAAGCATCTCCAAGAGCTAATTGCAATTGCGCATCCTGATTGTTTTTAATAGCAGGATTGGTCAAAGTTGTAATAGCTGTTTTATAATCTGGTTTTTCAGCATTCATATATGCTCTTGCCACATAAATAAACTCCTGAATATCCTTCTTTTTCATATCCTTTAATGCAAGAGCAAACTTTGCTTGCGCTGCAGTTAAATCATTTTTATCCAAATCCATTTGGCCAAGACCAATATTATTTAGTCTTCCATCTTCTGAGGCAGTTAACCCTTTGTCAAAAAATATTTTTGCAGAATCCTGAATATTTTGTTCTAAATATACATTACCAAGAGTAAAAAATGCAGAACCATTTGTTGGTTTTGCTTTGATAATTGATTTCAAGATAGACTTAGCACTTTCGAATTGCTCTGCATCGATAGCTTTTTTTGCTTGATTAATATCTTGAGCTTGTGTAGTAAAAGCTGTTGCTAAAATAGCCACGCTCAATGTTGAGAATTTATTCATCTTAATTGTAGTTAATTTATTTTTCATCTTTTTGACTATTAGTTATTGTAAATTTCCTTGTGGGAATACGTACAGGTAACAAACCTGATTTTAATACTATTCTTTGTCCAATATCTCCGCCAACGAAGGATGCAAATCCCATACCTAAACCAGAGAATCCCTGACAATTTATTATATACAAATCACGTGCCAAAGGATACTTCTTCTCTGCTATATCATTTTGAGAAGGATAAAAATACCCATTACTTTTTAATCCTTTTACACTAAGGATACGTACCTTTTCTATAAAATCAACCATGGCAGGTTTAGGCTGCGTGAGCCAGTTAACACCTACAACACCTATCAAGCCATCGTTTGAAGCAACATGTTTAATTACTTCATCGTTTGTTTTAAATGAAAAAACACCATCTACAGGAATTGATTTAATTCCTGCTAAATCGCTTAAATACCTAACCGTACTTGAATTTAAATTATCAAATACCAAACCCTTAATTTTAGTCCCTGTTTTACCTTGCATAAAATGCAATACATCTTGTAACGCTACAAGAGAATCTTTATTATTTGCATTTGAAATAAAAGCAATTGCATCAGTAGCAAAGGGAGTAATTTTAGGATTGATTTTCCTTTGTTTAAATATCTTAATTTCTTCAGGAGTAAGATTCCTGGAAAGAATTGCAATAGTAGAAGTTTTATTGAAAAGTGTATTCAAAGTTTCAGCTTCAGATTTTGAAACCAAATTAATTTTTGCATCATACTCGCTTTCAAAAACAGCCACTTGGTCTTCAACAATAGGAGTTAATGTCTCATCTACATAAATTGTGGCATTACCCTTTAAGATAGTCTCTTCTTTATTTGACTTATTACACGAATAAAGCACCGCTACAAGAACCACTAAAGACAATAATAAAATAGATAATTTTTTCATAGACTAATTGTTGCTGTTTATAATTCTAAAAAACCTAAAGGATGCATACGATATCAATATAACACCAAATGCAACCCGATAAATCCTATCCATAGCTAACGGAAAGTTATTCATGAATATTATAAACAAACCTAAAATTAGATAAAGTAGAAAAAACAAAATTCCTAAAACAAGAAGAAATCGCTCTCTAAGCGATTTCTTCTTAATATTGTTTACTATGTTATTCAACATTATTCTGCAGATTGAATAGTAATAGGTAAAGAATATAAAACCCTTACTGGCTTACCATTTTGAACACCTGGAGACCATCTTGGTGATTTTTTCAATACACGAATTGCTTCTTTTCCAGTACCATAACCAATATCTCTAATAACTTTGATATCAGTTAAAGACCCATCTTTTTCAACAACAAATGATACGAAAACTTTACCTTTTAAACCTTCTTCTTCCGGTGTTACGTAATTTGTACCAACAAATTTGTAAAACTTATCCATCCCACCAGGAAAGTCAGGTTTCACTTCGATACCTGCAGTGCTATATACAGTGTTATCTGGAGCTTCCTCAACTACTGCAGCAGTACCTGTACCTACAGGCTCAACACTAAGAACAGCATCTGGATCTCCTTTGATTGTCTCAGCACCTAGCTTTTTGTCTTTAATTTCCTCTGTTTTTGGTGGCTCCTCAGTAACTTCTTCTGCTTTAGCCACAACTGGCTTAACAAACTTCACTTGATCCACTTTTGGTGGAGGTGGTGGAGGTGGAGGAAGGTTTTTCTTTACTTCTTCTTTTTTAGGAGGCAACTTGATACTAACAATTTTAGTATCTAAAGTGTCATCACCATCTGAAGAATCAGGAAGTAAACCTAAAATAAGTGGCATACTAACCGCAAAAGAAAATACTATTGCTCCTATTATAAGTGCTTTAGTAGCAGTACTGTTATTTGTTTTTCTAAGTTCGTAAGCACCGTATGCTTTGTTACGACCTTCGAAAACAATATCAAGCCATTGGTTTGTGAATATATCTAATTTCATTTTTCTTACTTATTAGGTTATTGAGTAATTAAAATTTTAATTACTTTCTAACAATTTTAATTCTTCTGGAGAGAAATCATTAACGATAGCGTTTGTAGGTACACCTACAATAGCCATTTCATCAAGTATATCTACTAAATTACGGTAATTTGATTTTTTACCCGGCTTAATGATAACGATTAAACCTTTGTCTTTATCTCCTGTATATTCAACTACTGATTTTTTTCTTTTTAATAACTCAGCACGAATACCTTCTTTACCGTAAGCAATCTCTTTAGGACCAGCTATAGGTGTAGCTAACAATCCCATGTAATACACCATTTTATTGTTGTCACCTAACATTACTGTTAACGTACGATTTTCATCTACTTTAATTGGTTTTTCCTTGGTTTTATCCTCTTCTTTATCTGGTAAACCCAGAGGCATCGATTGTGGTTTTGACAAAGTAGTAGTCAACATAAAGAACGTAATCAACAAGAAAGCTAAATCCACCATTGCAGTTAAATCTACTTTTGAGTTGGATTTTTTACTTCTTACCTTACCACCTTTTTTGCCATCACCGTCGCCAGTATTTAATTCAGCCATTTTAGTGTATTTTTTTAATTATTTCTCAGTTGCTCTCAAACCAGTAACCAAATTGAAGTTATTGATTTTTTGTTCTTGTAAAATATCCATTACTTTTTTAATAGCAGGATATTCTTCTTTTGAATCACCTTTTATAGCTATTTGCAATTCTTTGTCATTCACTTTGATATTTGCAATTCTAGAATTGTAGATCCATTCTTTTAATTGATTATCAAGAGAATCTTTAGGCACACCTGGCTGAACACCTGGTTTGTTTCGATCCGCAGTTTTCATTGCAATAAGCTGTTTCAAGTTAGCTATTGGAACTCCAATACCTTCCATCAAAGCAAATGTTTCAGTTTCACTATCAGTAAATTCAACACCATATTTTTGACCCATCAATTGCAAAGCTTCTTTACGAACTTCTCTACCTTTTAAATCATAAAATACTTTTCCTTTACCTATAGTAACGGTTGCTAAATTATCTTCTGGCAATTTAGACTGAACTGTTGATGCAGGGGTATCAACTGGCAATGCTTCAGGGATTTTTGCAGTTGCAGTCATTACGAAGAAAGACAACAATAAAAAAGCCACATCACACATAGCAGTCATGTCCGTAGACCCTGCTTTTTTCTTCATTTTTATAGCCATTAATATATTTTTTAAAATTTACAAGAAAGCAGTAGCAAAAATCTAGCTACTTTCTTGTAAAAGAAATTATTAATTATTTTTGAGCACTTCTGAAGTGTCTGTATGTGTTCACAATTGTATTACCAGCCTCATCAATAGAATAAGTCAAAGTATCAATTTTAGAAGTAAAGAAGTTGTAAGCAATAATTGCCAAAGCAGAAGTAGAGATACCTGTAGCCGTGTTAATCAAGGCCTCAGAGATACCATTTGCAAGAGCAGCTTGATCAGGAGTACCTGCAGCAGATAATGCACTAAATGCTTTAATCATCCCCGTTACTGTTCCTAACAATCCTGCAAGAGTTCCTAAAGATACCATTGTAGAAAGTACAGTCATGTGTTTCTCTAACATTGGCATTTCTAATGAAGTAACTTCTTCAATTTCTTTGTGGATTGTTTCAGCAGCAGCTTCACTATCAAAACCTTCTCTTTTAACCTCTTGGTATTTCAATAAAGCAGATTTTATTGGGTTAGCAACAGAACCTTTTTGTTTGTCACAAGCAGCAATAGCTCCTTCAATATTTCCAGCTTTAATATCTTTTTGTAAGTTAGTCATGAACTGATCAAGATTTCCTTTACCAGCTGCTTTTGAAATTACAGCATAACGCTCAAATGAGAACACAACAACCATTAAAAGTAATCCTAACAAAACTGGTACAATTGGACCTCCTTTGTATACCATTGCTAACATGTTTCCTGGCAGTGGATGACCTGTATTAACACCACCTTCAAAGTTAGAGCCATCACCCATTATGAAATTCCAAATTAACCATCCAACAAAGATACATGCTACAATAATGATTCCTGAAATCATTCCTCCTCCGTTCGCCGCTTTTTCTTTTTTAACG
>NZ_MTCA01000393.1:0-1117 GCF_002150205.1 Flavobacterium sp. FPG59
GTATTTAAAAAAGCCATTTTTAGCAATCCTTGAATTTGGACCCAAATAAAAAAAGGTTCATTGTTGCTTTTACAACAAAGAACCTTTCTAAATAAGCCAACTACAACGTTATAATAGCTTTTCGATAATCATTTCTTCAGTTACTCCTTCGGCATCTGCTTTATAATTTTTAATGATTCGGTGTCTCAAAATTCCGGTTGCCACGGCTTGAACATCTTCTATGTCTGGAGAAAATTTTCCATTAAAAGCAGCATTGGCTTTGGCAGCCAAAATCAAATTTTGAGAGGCTCTGGGTCCTGCTCCCCAATCTAAATAATTTTTCACAAATTCATTTGACAAGGAATTATCTGGACGCGTTTTACTCACCAAGCGCACCGCATATTCTATAACATTGTCCGCAACTGGAATTCTGCGAATCAATTCTTGAAAATCAATAATCTCTTGTGCAGTAAATAGTGAATTTACAACTACTTTCTCATTAGATGTAGTTTGCTTTACCACTTGCACTTCCTCTTTAAAACTTGGATATTCAAGTTTTATAGCAAACATAAAACGATCCAGTTGTGCTTCGGGTAAAGGATAGGTACCTTCCTGCTCAATTGGGTTTTGAGTTGCCAAAACAAAATAGGGCAAATTCAATTTGTAATTATTCCCAGCAATAGTAACAGATCTTTCTTGCATAGCCTCAAGCAAAGCTGCTTGCGTTTTGGGAGGTGTTCTATTGATCTCATCAGCCAAAACTATATTCGAAAAAATAGGCCCTCTTATGAATTTGAATTGTCTGTTTTCATCTAAAATTTCACTTCCTAAAATATCCGATGGCATTAAATCTGGAGTAAATTGGATTCTCTTAAACTCAAGCCCTAAAGCCTGAGCCAGCGTATTCACCATAAGCGTTTTTGCTAATCCAGGAACACCCACTAATAAAGCATGTCCACCTGAAAAAATACAAAGTAATATTTGATCGACAACAGCATCTTGTCCTACAATAATTTTTGCGATTTCTTTTTTTAGTTCATTTCGTTTTTGAACTAAATTATGTATTGCTGCAACATCTGACATGTATATATTTTTTAAATTAAAAAAGAGCTAGTTAATGCAAGCATAAAACTAACTC
>NZ_MTCA01000094.1:0-11555 GCF_002150205.1 Flavobacterium sp. FPG59
TTTTTAAATCTCACAAGCTTTTTTTAAAGTTTTTTTTAAAGAGTAAATCTCTATTCACTTTGTTTTTCTTGCCAATCATTTAAAGAACGTCTGCGTCATTGCGGGTGCAAAACTACAACCTTTATTCGCTTTTACAAGCTTTTTTTGAACCTTTTTTTAATCTTTTCTTAACTTTTAAACTAAAGCGCTGATTAAACGACTCTTAAAAACTAAACTTTTTTTCAGCTAATTTGAATTAAGATAGTTTTACTGTGAAATCATGCCTTTGGAGGGTATTTGATAGCATTCTTTATATAATGACTCCTGGTTTTTCTAGTGTTCATATTAGTAAACCCTACTCTATTATATGTAGGCAGTGCTCTTTTTGCTAGATATCATACACCATTATATAGTAGGTAGTGTATTTACTTCTCTAACAAAAACGTCTTCTACATTCTCAAACTGCGTTAGGGATAGCAGCGAAAAGCCCACAGTGACGACCGAAAGGAAGGAACGAGGACTTGTAGCGAAGAGCCCGACCTTA
Organism: Flavobacterium sp. FPG59; assembly: GCF_002150205.1. Taxonomy (NCBI): domain Bacteria; kingdom Pseudomonadati; phylum Bacteroidota; class Flavobacteriia; order Flavobacteriales; family Flavobacteriaceae; genus Flavobacterium; species Flavobacterium sp. FPG59. The sequence goes on from NZ_MTCA01000094.1 coordinate 524, forward strand.
TATAAAACAACAAGAGTAGCAGGATCAACTGCTACTCTTGTTGTTTTATATAAGGGAACGCCCAAATAAAATTTAATATTCCCATCTACGGGTTTTGTTTAATTCCTCTTGCTCTTGGATGATCTCTGCTGGTATTACTTTTAAGAACGATGCATGTTGTTCTATTGCATATTCTACTTTTTCTACAATTTCATCGATGGTGTCATTTTCATAATCGATATCAAGTGGTTCTTTGATGATAAAAGACTGAAGAATGCCTTTCTTTTTCATACGCAATCCTTTTTTATCAAAGGAACGGCGGAAACCATCAATGACTATAGGCACTACTATAGGCTTGTGTTGTTTTATAATGTGAGCAGTGCCTTTACGTACTGGTTTGAATGATTTTGTAGTACCTTGAGGAAATGTGATTACCCAACCATCTTTGAGAGCGATTTTAATATTCTCTGTATCGTCTGGATTGATGTCTTTTTTTTCTGTGACATCAACTCCTTTTTGGCGCCAAGTACGTTCTACAGAAATTGCTCCAGCATAAGCCATAATTCTTGGTAAAAGTCCAGCACGCATTGTTTCCTTAGCAGCAACATAATAAATGTTCATTTTAGGTTGCCATAAATAGGTTACATCCTTAATATTATCTTCTCTACCACTTAGGCTTGCATTGAATACATGAAACATAGCCACAACATCAGCAAAATAGGTTTGATGATTTGATATAAAAAGTACATTATTATCTGGTAAGTTTCGGATGATCTCCGATCCTTCGATTTGAAGTTCATTAAAGCCTCTATATCTACGATGCGTAAATGCACCAAAGATTCTAATCAACCATTTTTTGATAATGAGTATATGTCCGAAAGGATTTCTTTTGAATAATCCCATGTTTTTTTGTTTTAAAATAGAATGCAAACTTACGAAAAAAAATAATTGCTAAAAATGAGTAAAAAATGGTTATACTATGATTCCCTATTAGGTTGTAACACCTGAATCAAAACCTCTTTTAGTTCACTTAATATCATTGCTGTTGCTCCCCAAACAATATGTTCATTAATATTAAAACCAGGAACAAAAATCTCATTTGAATAAGAGGTAATTTGTTTTTTGTTAACTAGAATTTCATTGTTGAGAAGTAGCATCAAGGGTATTTCGATTATTTGAGCAACCTCTAGTGGATCAAGAATAAAATCGAGAGGTTCTTTACTAATACCTAAAAAAGGGTATACTAAAAAATTACTTGGGGGAATATACAATTCAGTAAAAGGTTTTATAATTTTGATTTTACTTGGATCAATTCCTATCTCCTCATAAGTTTCTCGCAATGCGGTGTATGAAAAATCTAAATCGTCTTTTTCATGTTTTCCACCAGGAAATGCAACTTGAGCTGAATGTACGCCATCATACGAATTTCTAACGATAAGAACTAAGTGAACTTTTCCATTTTTGGGATACAAAAGCATTAAAACCGAAGCTAACCTATGAATTTCATTTGAAGCATCTGTCTTTTTAAGGCTTTCTATTCGTTCAAGAGGAGCCATTTTTATGTGTGCGTCAAAAGCTGGTAAACGGGAATTTATTATTTCTGGAACAATCTCTAAAAATTCTTGAAAATCCATAATCAATGTCTATTTTTGCAAATTGAAATAAAATCTAAATGTAGTTTAGATAATAGAGTATAACAAATATTACCACAAACAAAATAATTACACATGTATAGCAAAGAGGAAAACCAGAGATTAAAACGAGAATTTTGGATCGCATTTGCTGAAAAATACCCTAGAAAATGGTTGCTCTATGACACAAAAATTAAAGACTTTTCATTTAAGTTTTTTGTAGACAATAAAAAAGCTCAAGTACTTATTGATATTGAACATAGAAGTACCGAAAAAAGAATTGCCTATTTTGAAAAACTTGTTTCCTTAAAAAATATTTTAAATGAAGAGTACGTATCCTCATTACTTTATGAGCAGGACTATACCTTAGAGAGTGGAAAAACTATTAGTCGTATTTGGGTTGAAAAACTACACGTGAGTGTGAGTAATAGAACTTACTGGGATGAAATATTTGATTTTTATTATGAAAATATGAATGCGTTAGAGCTATTTTATCTTGAATACGACTCTTATATTAAAGACATATAAAAGGAACCTTTTGAATTAAATAAGATTATAGACAATTATCCTATCCTCATAATTAATGTAAAGTTGTTTTCTATTTTCTTGTTTTTTTCTAGTGATTATAGACAACGTACACTCTTCTCCTTGATTGTCTTTACAATAAAACGTGTCTACTTTATCAATATCATTTTCATCAGTATCATAATACTCCACGATTTCAAATAATTGGATAATTTGAGAATACACGACTATCCTATTTTTCTTAGTATCTAATGTAACTATTAGATTCACATTTTTTGGCGCGGACCACTCTCCCCATTTGCCTTTTTCATTTTTTGTAGAAACACTTAGGGACGAAGTTTTGAATTTATAATTTTGACTATATAAAACAGGTCCCGCTATTATAAAAAACAGAATAATTAAAAATTTAATACTCAATTTCATTACTTAAAAATTAATTTTAGACATTTCATTTTTGGCCTCCTCAAACTGTTCTAAAATATCATTCATAATTACACTTACAGGAGCTACATTGTGAATTACACCCGCAATTTGACCTATCTCCAATTCACCATCAATTAGATCACCCTCAAACATACCGCGTTTAGCTCTTGCTCTTCCAAGTAATTGTATTAAATCCTCCTTAGTAGGACAAGTTGCGTATAAATCCTGAACGTCTTGATAAAATTTATTTTTGATTAATCGTACAGGCGCAAGCTCTTTGAATGTAAGTTGGGTATCCCCTTCTTTAACTTCTACAACCGTATTTTTAAAATCAATATGTGCCGAAGACTCTACAGAAGCTACAAACCTACTCCCCATTTGAACTCCATCGGCTCCCAATGTCATTGCGGCAAGCATTCCTCTGCCTGTTGCAATACCTCCTGCAGCAATTAATGGTATTTGAATTTTTTCCTTAACCATCGGTATTAATGTGAGTGTCGTGGTTTCTTCTCTTCCATTATGCCCTCCGGCTTCAAAACCTTCAGCAACTACAGCATCTACACCTGCTTCTTGTGATTTTAAGGCAAAAACAGAACTGCTTACTACATGAACAACCGTTATTCCGTTTTGCTTTAAGTGAGAAGTCCAAGTTTTCGGATTTCCAGCTGAAGTAAAAACAATTTTCACCTCTTCCTCTACAATAATTTTCATTATTTCCTCAATGTTGGGATACAAAAGAGGCACATTAACTCCAAATGGGTTTGATGTTGCTTTTTTGCATTTTTGAATGTGTTCCCGTAATACCTCTGGATACATAGATCCTGCCCCAATTAAACCTAAGCCACCGGCATTACTTACTGCACTTGCTAGTTTGTAACCGCTGTTCCATATCATTCCACCTTGAATTATTGGATACTTGATATTAAAAAGTGTCGTAATTTTATTCATTAGTCTAACTATAACTATTGTTTGTAAATTTTTCCAGTTTTAATGAAATCCTGAGATTGGAACTTGTATAAATACAATCCGGTTTGGAGTTCTTTAATTGAAATTGATGAGTCGTTATTCTCTATTTTTTTTTCAAAAACTTTTTGTCCTGCAGTATTAAAAAATTGTATTATTCCAGATGTGCTATTTTTTGGCAAAATTAAAGATAGTAGATCGGCAGTGGGATTAGGATAAATTACTACATCATGAACTGTTATTTCATTTAAATCTAACTGATCTGAGAAAGCAGCATTAAAATTTGGAACTCCATATCCGTATAGATTGTTTGGAGCCGCAAATCTATCTGACGACTTGATTATTATTTCTCTAATTTCTTTATTTGTTTTATTAGGTAAAGCCTGCCACAAACAAGCTACTAAACCCGTAAAAATTGGGCTTGAAAAAGAAGTTCCATTAGCTGTTACTATATTTCCCAAAGGATCTGAAATAATAGCTGATTGACCTTGAGCCATAACGTCTGGTTTTATTCTATTATCAAAAGAAGGACCTATTGAACTGAACGAAGTTCTAATTTCGTTTGCATTTACGGCTCCAATAGCTAAAACAGAAACAGCATCTGCTGGAACTGCTATATTTGGATTGGAAGACGCACCAGAATTACCTGCAGAATTAACTACAATAATACCTCTTGAAAAAGCAATCTCAGCTCCACGGGACATGAATGCTGTTTTTCCGTCCATTTCACTATACGTATGATTGTAAGATGCATTGTCAAAATCAAAATAACCCAAAGAAGTATTGATGATATCTACACCTAAACTGTCCGCTTTTTCGGCAGCTTCAACCCAAAGAGATTCTTCTACTGGATTTTCAGATGTATCATTTTCAGTGATAAACAAGTAATAAGAAGCATCAGGTGCTGTACCAACAAGCTGATTTTCCTTAAAACCTCCCATTGTAGAAAGTACCGATGTTCCATGAGAAGTTCCCGTGTAAAAATCTGGATTTCTTAAAACATAATTATAACCTCCTAAAATTTGATTATTATCTCTTAATCGCTTAAATGGTTGAGCTGAATTAACACCTGGAAAACCAGAATCCATAACCGCAATTATCTTACCTAAACCTGTATAGTTTTGTTGGTGCAATAAATGCCCGTTTAGCATTTGAACTTGATTAGATGATGTGCCATAAGCATACTCTACCTTAGTCTTTGCTGTTTTTAAAACATTTTTTTCCTTTATAACCGCAATACTTTTGGCTGATTGATTCAACGCTTTATTTGCAAAATCAAGTTTTTCAACAAATGGTAATGCTTTCAGTGCATTGAGATCTGTTTGTGTTCCCCTAACATGTATTGCGTTAAGCCATTTTGAAGTAGCCATAACAGAAACTCCGCTCTTGCTTTTTATTTGGTTGAGATAGGTACTTTCTATTGGAACATCTTTTGCATCTAAGTCAATTTTCTGAGTACTTCGGCGGTCTAATGCCCTTTGCGAAAGCATTTTTACGGGTGTATTAAAAAATATTGACGCACTAGGTTTGTCTTTTAAATACACCCAAGCATCTTGTTGCGCATGAAGTAAAGTTGTACATATAAATAATAAGATGAAGTATTTTTTTTTCATAGTGCCCTGTATTATTGAATGTATAAAATTTAAAATTGATCTATTATGTGTACAAAGAAATTCTAAAAAATTATGAAATCACACCAGAGCCTACTAATTCTTCTCCTAAGTACCAAGCTGCAAATTGCCCTTCGGTAATTGCTGATTGTGGTTCGTCAAAAGAAATAAACATTTCATTTTCAAATTGATGTAATGTTGCTTTTTGTAATGGTTGACGGTATCGTATACGTGCCATTACTTCTAAAGTTTCCCCATTGGTTAATGCCAAATCTTCTCGTACCCAATGCACTTCGTCATTGATTATTTTTAATGCTTTTTTAAATAAACCTGGATGATGGCTTGTAAGTCCAGTATATACGGTGTTTGTAATTACATCCGTTGCAATAATAAACAATGGGTCTTTTGTACCCCCTACATTTAAACCTTTACGCTGACCGATAGTAAAATAATGAGCTCCTTTATGATTACCCATGAATTTCCCCATCTCTGGCGTATAAGCAATTTTTGTAGCTTCAATACGGAGTGAATCTTCTACCGTTAATCCTGATTTGTCTTCTTGCTGATATATAGGATGATCTTTATCAATTTGAATAATGGCTCCTTCTTTAGGCTGAAGTTTTTGCTGTAAAAATTCAGGAAGCCTAACTTTACCAATAAAACAAAGTCCTTGAGAATCTTTCTTTTCGGCTGTAACAAGTTCCATCTGAGCTGCTATTTCACGAACTTGAGGTTTGGTCAATGCGCCTATAGGGAACAATGATTTTGATAATTGTTCTTGAGATAATTGACATAAAAAATAAGACTGATCCTTATTACCATCAGCACCAGCAACTAGTTGATAAACTTTCTTGCCATCAATTTCAGTTTCTTTTTTTTGACAGTAATGTCCTGTAGCAACAAAATCCGCACCCAAACTCAGTGCGATTTTCATAAAAACATCAAACTTTATTTCTCTGTTACAAAGCACATCTGGATTTGGAGTCCTTCCTTTTTCATATTCATTGAACATGTAATCCACAATTTTCTCCTGATATTGTTCGCTTAAATCAACTGTTTGAAAAGGAATACCTAATTTTTCAGCAACAAGAAGAGCATCGTTACTATCTTCTAACCAAGGACATTCATTAGAAATAGTCACTGAATCATCGTGCCAATTTTTCATAAACAATCCTATAACTTCATATCCTTCTTGCTGCAACAAATAAGCTGCAACGCTTGAATCTACCCCACCTGAAAGTCCTACAACAACACGCTTCATCTAAAAAAAATTATAGTATTTAAGGGTGTAAAGTTACAAAAGATTTAGATTAGATATTCCCAAGAATATTTTAATTGTTTTTGGTGTTTTTACTTTTTTCTGGCAGGCTCATATTTGTTTCCTTGACAAGCTTTCCTTTTTCAAAAAACTGCCAAATACCCATTTTTTTTCCATTTACAAATTTGCCTTGCGAGACAATGGCACCAGTTGCATCTCTAAAAATTGCAGAACCGTTATAAATATTGTCTTTATAAAATGTTTCTTCAAGAACAACTCCGTTTTCGGCAAATTTTTTATAAAGACCGTTTTTTAAATTATTTTTATAACTAATTTCCTCCGCAATAGCACCGTTAGGATAATACACAGAGCGCACACCTTCTAATTTACCTTTTACATAGTTCTCAAAAGTCATTAAGGTTTTTGAGGCTTCGTGATAATATTTCCATTGTCCCTCAAAAAATTTGTTATTTACAATACCTTCACTAACAATGTTGCCCTTTTGATCAAAAAATTTTGTGTAAGCTGTATTATTTTGATCATTGAATTCTCTAGTTGCTATTACAGACATGGCCTTTGTATCATCATAAAATTTAAAAATACCAGTTTCCTTGCCATGATCGAAGATTCCTTCGTAACGAGGACGTTTGGATTCTTCATAAACTCCCTTCCATAACCCGTGTTTTTTGCCTTTGTCATCATATTTATTAAAATCTGTTTGGGCATAGAAAAAATACGAATTCAAAAGAATCAAAACAAACAGTATTTTCTTTAAAATTATCTTCATCTTAAATTTTTAGATTATAACGAAACTTAGGTGGTTAAATTATTTAGTAAAATAAAAAACTCTCGAAAAATCGAGAGTTTTTAAAAAATTTAATTTACTTATTCTTTTTGTCCAATGCTTTTTGAGCTTCGGCTTGCTCCATTACTTCTTGTAATTTTCTTTGGAACTTACTTTGTTTTTTGGGTTCTTTCAGTTTATTTTCTTGAATTTGTGCATGAATTTTATCACTGTCGATAAAATACTTTTTAATAACCAACATAATTAATATGGTAACCAAGTTTGATATAAAGTTGTACAAACTCAATCCAGCTCCATAGCTATTAAAGAAAAACAACATCATTATTGGCGAAACGTAAATCATGATTTTCATCATCTTCGCCATATCTGGCATTCCTTCTTGTTGAGGAGCTGCCATTTGCTGATCTCCAGATGTCATTTTCATATAAAAGAAAATGGCTATAGCTGCAAGAATAGGAAACAAACTAATATGATTTCCATAAAAAGGAATATAAAAAGGTAGTTTTACAATTTCATCAAAAGAAGAAAGGTCATCTGCCCAAAGAAAACTTTTTTGTCTCAACTCAAATGCAGATGGAAAAAACTGAAACGAAGCCATTAAAAAAGGCATTTGAATCAATGCTGGTATACAACCAGCCATAGGGTTAACCCCTGCTTTATTGTAAAGCTTCATTGTTTCTTGTTGCTTTTTCATAGGATCTTTCTTAAACTTCTCTCCCAGCTCTGCAATTTCTGGACGCAGTAACTTCATTTTTGCTTGAGACAAGAATGATTTAAAAGTTATAGGCGACATAGCCAGTTTTATCAATATAGTAAACAATATAATTGCAATACCATAGGCAATATACGATCCTAAGAAACCAAATAATGGTACAAATATAAAACGGTTAATCCAGCCTATAATTCCCCAACCCATTGTTATGATTTTTTCTAAATTTAGATCATAATTTGCTAAGGTTTTATAATCAGATGGTCCCATGTACCAACTTAATTTGTGATCAATTTCACCATTAGTAAACGCTAACGGAATATTTGCTTTAAATGACTTGGTAAAAGTGGTATCTACTTCCTCATCATTCATTAAGTTAGTTGATGTTACTTGTGCGTTCTCAAATGGAGTTTTAGAAACTAATATTGAAGCAAAGAAATGTTGTTTGAATGCTATAAAAGTTGGTTTTTCAAGTAACTCATTTTCAGAAGCTCCTAGTCCGGCATAGTCTACTTTACCGTCTTTGTGTTCGTAATATATTTCAGTATACTTGTTTTCATATGAAATACTTTTTTCATTTCTATGCGCCTTCAAATTCCATTCTAAATCTAAAGGTTTTGAAGTATTCAAAACTTTTTGAAGACCTTGAGAACGAATATCAAAACCAATCATATAATCATTTGGTTTCAAGATATATTTATACTCTAAATACTCATTGGCTCCAGCCTTTAATTTCATAGACAAAACTTGGTCTGCACCAATTTTTGTTAATGATGGCTCAAAATACAAATCTTTAGTATTCAAAGTACGGTTATCCAAAGTGACTAACTGCACGTTTAAATTTGCATTATTGTCTTTGATTAATTCTACTAACTGTCCAGAACCTTTTTTAAATTTCTCATATTCTTTTAAGGTTGCCTCAACAATATATCCTCCTTTATTGGCAATTGTAAGTTTTACCAAGTCGTTTTCAATTGTTGTTACGCTAGCCTTTGCAGATGACAAAGTTGCAGAATAAGCAAAACTACCTAAAGATTTTTCTAATTGTGCCAATTGTGTTGTATCCCCAGTTGCGGCAACAGCTTGAGCAGCAATTTCAACTTTTTTTACTTCAAGAGCCTTTGCTTTTGCCTCTTTAATTTGCAATGCCTTTTGCGCTTTTTCTGCTGCAACCACCTTTGGATCTGGTTGATTTTGATACATGATAAAAATCAAGATTACAAAAATTAAGGCAAAACCGATAATTGAATTGAGGTCAAATTTTTTTTGTTCCATTTTAATATTTAAAAGTGTTTAATCTATTAGTAGCAAGTTTCAGTAAATGTTTCACTACAACCTTACTATTTTTTTTTTGCTTGAACTGCAGCTGCTACAAAATTAACAAAAATAGGATGCGGATTTGCCACCGTACTCTTGTACTCTGGATGGTATTGAACACCTATAAAGAAAGGATGGTCCTTAATCTCTACAATTTCAACCAATCCTGTTTCAGGATTTACTCCAGAGGATATCAATCCAGCATTTTCTAACTGGTTCACATAGGCATTATTGTACTCATAACGATGACGATGACGCTCAAATATGGTTTCTTTTCCATAAATTTTGTATGCAAGTGTATCTTTTTTGATATCACATTTCCAAGCACCTAATCGCATGGTACCGCCTTTATCAGTAACGGTTTTCTGTTCTTCCATCAAATTGACAACAGGATGTGCTGTATGTTCATTCATTTCAGTAGAATTGGCGTCAGCATACCCTAAAATATTTCTTGCATGTTCAATGATAGCCATTTGCATTCCTAAACAAATTCCGAAAAACGGAACTTTATTTTCTCTAGCATATTGTACGGCAGCAATTTTACCTTCTATTCCTCTTTCTCCAAAACCAGGTGCTACTAAAATCCCATCAAGATTTGCACATTTTTCTTTGATATTGCTAGCATCTAAATGCTCCGAGTGTATTGAAATTACATTTACTTTTGTTTCATTGGCTGCACCAGCATGAATAAAAGCCTCCAATATAGACTTGTAACAATCTTGCATTTCAACATATTTACCCACCAAACCAATATTGACAGTATGTTTAGGATTTTTCAATCTTTTTAAGAAAATGTTCCAGTTTTTTAAATCCGGTGCTGCTTTCTTTGGTAAATCTAATTTTTTTAAAGCTACCACATCTAATCCTTCTTCGAGCATTAAATTTGGAACCTCATATATAGTTGAAGCATCAATAGATTGTATTACTGCTTCACGTTTTACATTACAAAAAAGAGCCAGTTTATTGCGCAATTCTTCTGATAATTCATGCTCAGTCCTACAAACAAGTATGTCCGCTTTAATACCGCTTTCCATCAATGTTTTTACTGAATGCTGAGTTGGCTTTGTCTTTAATTCTCCGGCTGCGGCTAAAAAAGGAACTAAAGTAAGATGAATTACAATACCGTTATGCTCTCCAAGCTCCCAAACTAATTGTCTAACAGACTCAATGTATGGCAACGATTCAATATCTCCTACAGTTCCACCAATTTCTGTGATTATAATATCATAATCCCCAGAATTGCCCAGCAACTGCATTCTTTCTTTAATTTCATTGGTAATATGAGGTACAACTTGTACCGTTTTACCTAAAAACTCTCCTCGTCTTTCTTTTTCAATTACAGACAAATAAATTCTACCTGTGGTAACATTATTAGCTTGAGACGTTGGCACATTCAAAAAACGTTCGTAGTGACCTAAGTCTAAGTCTGTTTCTGCTCCATCATCTGTAACATAACATTCTCCATGCTCATAAGGGTTTAACGTCCCTGGATCAACGTTTATGTACGGATCAAATTTTTGAATAGTTGTACGATATCCTCTTGCTTGTAACAATTTTGCAAGAGATGCTGCAATGATTCCTTTTCCTAAAGAAGAAGTCACACCTCCTGTAACAAAAATATATTTTGTTTGATTCATTCTGTTGAGTTTTGTGTTGTAGTTGTGTAAAAAAACGTGGCAAAAGTACAAATTTAATTGGACTATTAGAACATATACTTCTGAGATTTTATAGTTTAAAAAACAGAAGTATTAAACCCATATTGATAACTTAAAAGCAAAATTTAAATGCTATGGTTTGGGATATTTTTTTTTA
>NZ_MTCA01000249.1:0-4256 GCF_002150205.1 Flavobacterium sp. FPG59
TATTCCGAATCAAATCCTCTAGGCCATTAAGTTTTAATTCATAAACCAATTGTAATTGTTGCCCTAGCTCCCCTTTTGGAAAGCCTTTATTGGCATACCAAACAATATAATATTCAGGTATTTCTATTAAAAACCAGCCTTCATATTTACCAAAGGGCATTTTAGTATGAGCCAGTTTTATAAGCTGTTTTTGATTTTGATCCATTTTATAAAAAGAAAAAAGCAAGAAATAAATCTCTTGCTTTATAAGTATTGATTACTATGTATTATTTCCAGTTAAACGAAATACTTTTTTCTATTTCTGGATGCAAACTTAAAAAGACAGGACACGTTAAGGCAGCTCTTTCTAATATTGTTTTTTCTTTCTCATTTTGAGTTCCAAAAATATCAAATGCGATTTCAATTCTGCCTATCCTTCTTGGTTCTGTATTCATGATTTTAGTAACATTCGCAATAGAACCCTTTAAATCAACATTTAAATCTATTGCTTTAATACCCATAATAGTCATCATGCAAGTAGCCAATGCGTTAGCAACGGTATCTGTAGGAGAAAAAGTTTCCCCTTTTCCGTTATTGTCTACTGGTGCGTCCGAAAGAATTTCTGTTCCAGATTGTAAATGAATCGACGATGTTCTTAAATCCCCAAGATATGTTACTTTTGATGTCATTACTTTGCTTCTTTTATCGTTAAATCTGTATCATAATACAAGATATAAATTCCGTTATTACTATACCCTCCCGTTGTGTTTTTTGAGTAATCAAACTTATTATCTACTTGCTCTGTTGCAACTTCAAAGGTTGTTTCCTCAAACTTTTTACCTTGTGACAAACGCAAAAGCGTATCAAAGGTCACATCAAATCCTCGAGTTGCAAAAACACTTGGGTAGACTTTATTTTTCTTTTTGTATTCTTTTTCAAAAATTAAAGCCTCTGAAGATTCATTTTCTCGGCTTACTGATGGATACATCAATTTCAGTTTTGTTAAACTTGAAAAATTAATTTCATCTGTATCTAATGTTTCATTTGGTTCTAAAATAACTAACTGTACCTTGTAAGTTGCCATAGCACTCATTAATGTAGAAAGTGTAGCCTTGATCATGCCCGTATTTTCGGTTTCCATGACTACATAATTCATCTTGTCTTTCACCAAAAGACTTTTGATACTTTCTGCTGTAATTCCTCCCGTAGCCGTTAGAGGTACAAAACGCACATCTTTGTGATTGTCTGAAATAAATTTTACAACCGAACCTTTTTTCTTGTCTACAACTGCAATCATATTTCCGCCTTTGTTACGCATGTAGTCAAAAATAGCATTCTTAACCGCATCTGGATTAGGAACCGCCTGAAAAATATTTGCGAATTTCACTTCGTTTTCTTTAGACAAAGGAGATATAACTGATACTTGATTTTGTAAAACAAGCTCTGCCATTTTCTCTACGTTTGCTTGATAAAATGGCCCTATTATTGCGTCAGATTCATCAAGATTATTGCTTTTTAGCAATGCTGCCACTGCCGAACTATTTTTTGTTTCTTGTGAATCTAGTATTTTTATTTCTAAATTTAACCCTAATGTTTTAGCCGAATCAATTGCCATTAAAGCACCCGAATAAAAATCTAAAGTCATGTTTAGAAATTTATCTTTTTTTAATCGAGCGGTAATAGAATTTACAGTGTCGTTTTCAATTTTTGAAACATTAAATGGCAACAATAAGGCTAATTTCTTTCTCTCGTTATTTTTCTTAGCAAGGACAGCAAATTCCTTTTTTATAGCTTCTACTGCCGTGATAGTAGCTGATTCTGGAATTTTGATCTCCATTCCTACTTCTACTCCATTAGCCAATGCCGGATTTTCTTTCAATAGTTCTTCTTGAGATAACCCCGACATTTTTGACAAACTGTAAAGCGTTTCTTTTGGTCTTACAACATAGCTTATAAAATTTACTTTAGGAGAAACCGGTTTAGAAACTATTTGTACAGATTCTTTTTTAACTTCAGTTGCTATAACTGACTTTTCAATTTTGGCTGGATTTCCTTTAATAATTAACTCGTAACCAATGGGCAAATTGGATACAATTTCAGGATTTTTCTTTTCTAATTCTTCTATAGTAATACCATACTTATTAGCAATAGAATATTTAGTTTCTTTAGCTAAAACAATGTGTTTAACCACTTTTTCCTGAGTAGGAACATTACTTTTTAATGCCGTTTTAGATGGAATCACAAGAACTTGTCCAATTTTTAAAGCTTGAACATCTAGTAATGGGTTTGCTTTTTGCAGTTCCTCTGTTGTAACATCATATTTTTTCAAAATTCCATACAAAGTCTCTTTTGGAGCCATGACATGTTTTGTTGCAGTTGCCTCTTTTTTTACTGGTAAAGCAATAGCTTTTTTTGCACTTGGACTTGGAATCAACAAAATACTATTCAATTGCAATCCTTTTTGAACATCTGGATTTAACTGGTAAATATCATACGGTGTCACTTTGTATTTTTGAGCAATACTATTGATAGTTTCTCCTTTTTCAACCTTGTGAGTTGTGGATTTATTTTGTGCAAACGTACTTATAGTAAACCACAAAGCAGTCGTGTATATTACAAAGAAGTATTTCATCGTGTTTTTTATAAATTTTATATTCTTAACAAACAACGGTATCAAATTTTATTCCAAAATCTGATACCGTTAATTCTTGTGCGCTTCTTATCATGCTATTTTAATCGAACTGGTGCTATTCCCATTCAATTGTTGCTGGTGGTTTTGAACTGATATCATAAACCACTCTATTTACCCCTTTAACTTTATTGATAATGTCATTTGAAACTTTCATTAAAAACTCATACGGAAGGTGAACCCAGTCAGCAGTCATACCATCAGTAGATTCTACGGCGCGCAATGCAATTACTTTTTCATACGTACGCTCATCACCCATAACTCCTACGCTATTAACCGGTAAAAGAATTGCTCCTGCTTGCCAAACTTTGTCATACAATCCCCAAGATTTTAATCCATCAATAAAAACAGCATCTACATCTTGTAAAATTTGTACTTTTTCTGGTGTAATATCCCCTAAGATACGTATTGACAAACCAGGTCCAGGGAAAGGATGTCTTCCTAATAATTCTGGATCTATACCTAATGAAGCACCTACTCTTCTTACCTCATCTTTAAAAAGCATTCTGAGTGGCTCAACAATTTTCAATTTCATGTAATCTGGCAAACCTCCTACATTGTGATGTGATTTTATCGTTGCAGAAGGTCCTTTTACAGATACCGACTCAATTACATCTGGATAAATGGTTCCTTGTGCCAACCATTTTACATCTTCGATAATTTTAGATTCGTCATCAAAAACTTCTACAAATACGCGGCCTATAATTTTACGTTTGGTTTCTGGGTCACTAACGCCTGCTAATTCGGATAAGAAACGATCTCCAGCATCCACTCCTTTAACATTCAATCCCATTCCTTTGTATTGGTCTAATACATTTTGGAACTCATTTTTACGTAATAAACCATTATTTACAAAAATACAATATAGATTTTTACCAATAGCTTGATGCAATAAAACTGCTGCCACTGTTGAATCTACTCCTCCAGAAAGACCCAAAACAACTTTATCGTCTTGTAATTTTTCTTTCAATTCAGAGACCATTTCTTCAACAAAAGCATTTGGAGTAAAGGTTTGAGGAACCTCAGCTATTTTTACTAAGAAATTCTCTAGCATTTTAGAACCATCCGTTGAGTGAAAAACCTCAGGATGGTATTGTATCGCATAAGTAGTTTCGCCCTCAATTTTGTAAGCAGCAAACTCAACATCATGAGTGCTGGCTAGCTTTACACCATTTGTTGGCAAAGCTTTGATACTATCACTATGACTCATCCAAACTTGGCTGTTTGGAGAAACACCTTCAAAGAAAATCTCATCTTCCTTGATAAATGATAAATTAGCTCTACCATATTCTCTTGTATTAGATGCAGCTACTTCACCACCGCTAAAATGAGATAAATATTGAGCTCCATAACAAACTGCTAATAAAGGAAGTTTGCCTCTTATTTGAGATAAATCTGGATGGGGTGCATCGTCTGCGCGAACAGAAAATGGACTACCTCCAAGAATTACTGCTTTATAAGATGATAAATCACTCGGAAAATGATTATATGGGAAAATTTCGCAGAATATATTTAATTCGCGAACTCTACGCGCAATAAGCTGTGTGTATTGCGATCCGAAATCTAAAATAAGTACGTTGTGTTGCAT
>NZ_MTCA01000166.1:0-6818 GCF_002150205.1 Flavobacterium sp. FPG59
TCTTAGCCATTAGACATACCAAAAAATGTATAAAAAAGGGCAGATAAACTGCCCTCATTTTTCGTATATGTATCAAATCTATTGCTAATTGGTTGCTCCTCAGCAGAGCCAATGTCCTCTTCAATTTGACTGAGCTAATTTAACTAATCTAAAATTAAAAATTACCAACTATTTTTGACCACATTACCTTTTTTAAAATTCCAATAAACAATAAAAATAGAAAGTCGCAAGCGTATTAAAAAAACAAATCTATTTATCTGTTCAAACATCTTCCCCTTGGTTCATCACCCTCATGAAGTACAATTTCGGAATGCAAAAACTGCGCGGCAGCAGCAGAGTCATTTACTTTTGTAGCACTACGGTCTAACATTTCTAATTCAAACTTGGTTAATATACTTTCCCTTATTCCAACTTTTCTCCATTGCGATAATGGCCTGCATTCTTTTGTTATTACGCGAGCCAAATAAAGTGCATCAAGTAAAGCTTGATTTGCACCTTGACCTTTAAATGGACTCATAGGATGAGCTGCATCTCCAATTAAGGTTACTGGTCCGGCTTTCGCCAAAAATTCCGACTTAAGTAATTCTCGGTCATAAACAGGATAGCCAGAAATCTGAGCTTCTAGTGTTGCTAGTAAAATTTGAGGAATAGGATTATGCCACAGCGTTCTGCGACACGCTTCTTCTTTTAATGCTTGAGCTCCTTGAGCACTCAAAGCCTTAGCGTCTTCTTCGGGCATTGGGAAACTCAATTGCCACATTACCGAGTCTGAATCATAAGGCATAACATAGATTCGTTCTTTGCCATTGGCAGTTTGAAATACAGTAGCCGAATCCAGTAGCGGACTATCGAGACCTTCAAGTGCTTTTAAAGGACAAATGCCTAATATTACAATACAACCGAGATAGCGTAAAGTACCACTATCATCACCAATAAGTAACCTTCGTACCGAACTACGAATGCCATCGGCACCAACGACAAGATCTGCTTTATAGCTTTTTATTTTTCCATCCACTTGAAAGTTTAAATCAACACTTTCATCATTACATATTTTAAAATTTGTTAATTGGTGACCCCAATGTATTGCATCATGCCCGCCTAACTGCTCCAGAAGTGCTAAGCGCAAAGATTGTCGTGCAATATGTATGTTGGTACGTTTTTGAAAAGTTTTAGCATCCGATTGTATCCATTTTCTAATTCCCCATTCGCCAATAACTGTTCCATCAATCGTGTGAACTACATGTCTTGTTGAAACTACTCCTTCATTTAATGAAATAATTCCCAAACCTTCAATAGCTTTGCTGGCTTGTTGCAATGTAAGCCCGTAACCTTGAGATCTGGCTTCAAAGTTGTTATCGCGTTCAAATATTATAAAAGGAATTCCACGATGTAAACAAGCAACAGCAAGAGCAACTCCGCCAATACCACCGCCAATAATGGCAACATGTGGGTAATTTTCTTTATCTGCTTTTACTGGATGTAACGTTTTAATTAAGCCAGATCCGCTGCACTGTGAGCAAGCATACAAGTGTCCTTTGGGTAGCGTTGGAGCTGGTTTAACTTGATTGTTTTTGTTAAAAATATCTAGTTCAAGTAAATATTTATTTCGAACCTTCTTACTTAGCCCTTTACTTTTTTTACCACGTCCTTTACATTCGAGACAAAGAGTCCAATATGTTTTTGTATTTTCCACTATTCTCGTTACTTTTTTTCTAAAACAAATTACACTTTTGATTTGACTTATTTTAAAGAATTACAAAAAAGATGTTCATTTAATCTAATGTCAAGGCACCCAAAATTTCTTCTGACAAAAAGGGTCCACCCGGATATTGAGCCGTATAATCTAAGTTCATCCAAATTTGCCCGCGTTCATCAACGTGATAATGTAATTTTTGATTGGTACTTTCCTTAGGAAAAAGAATATTCTTGATCAAAAAATTGACTTTTTCTAAATCGGCTTCGTTTCCAATTAAAATTTCAGGATAAATATGCCCGGTAGTATGTATCAATCTTGGGGTACCACCTATAGATTTAATACTGGCCGCCATTAAAATAGAATGATCGTCACAATCTCCTGAAAAATAAAGCAAAGATTCTGATGCAGTTGCAATGTAATCACGTGCTTTGGGATCACTTACGTAATTCCAACGGCTGTTGATTTCTTTGAAAACGGCAAAACATTGAATGATCGTTCTGTAATCTGAGTAGCCTTTTATTCCTTTAAAATGCTCATTCGTAGCCATGATTGCAAAGTTACGAATCTTGGGGTTTTGGTATTCAATGGCATTTACAATTTTTGATTTATTTGGAAAAGGCAACAATTTTGCAATAATAATATCTTGAGGATACGGATTATCAGACATTGTGTACAGCATCGTGTTGTAGTCGTCATAAACGCTATTAAAACCATAATTACCAATAGTAGAACCGTAAATTAGAGCCAGTAGATAAACAAAAATACAAAGTATGATAATGGTACGTAATAACCTTAAAATTAGCTGAATTACCACGACCATAACGATAAAAATCACTACCCGATCAATATTCAAAAACCAATTTGGGTTAATTAAGTTTTGATGTAAAATGATAAAAAGCGGAATGGCAATTAATACATTCAGTACAAAAATGATCACGTCATCCCAAGGTTTTTTGACCTTAAAACGATGTTTAATTCCCTGAAAATTAATTTCTTTTTTTTGTATCATAGTTACACTAAAAACAGTTCCCTATACTGTTTTTACAATGTTCTCAAAAGTACCTTTTTTATCAATAATTCCGAGTTCAAAAAGTTGATTTTGAACTTTGTTTAACATTTGAGGTTCTAATCCTTTTTTAGACCAACGCGTTAATCGCAACCATTCTTGAATATCTTCTATTTTTTGATGGTAGGCTTGAGCCAAGGTTTTGTCAATGCTTGGTATGTCCTTGAATTCTTGCGTGGTTTGGTTGATGATCTCTAATACTTTCGCAACTATTTCTGGTTGTTCGAGCAGTACTTCATCGCGAACTGCAATTACAAAGCAGGGCCAAGGAGTAGGACAATCTGCAACTCGTCTGAAAATACCTTGATCAACCAATGGTTTAGTCATAAAACGTTCCCACATAAAATAATCTGCTGTTCCATTGGTTAATGCTTCAACAGCTCCGTCGATAGTATTTACGATTTCAAATTGTAAATTAGTTGTATCCCAGTTTTGATTACTAGCGTTTACGTAAGCCATTAATTGCGAACCAGAGCCTAATCGAGAAATTGCAATTTTAGCGTTTTCTAAATCTGCTAAGGTTTTAAAACTTGAATTAGCAGCCACGTGAATGCCCCAAATTAAAGGGCTATCAACATATACTTGCACAATTTTACTCGGATTTCCAGCTGTGATGTCTTTTACAATTCCTTCGGTAAGGATAACAGCAATATCAGTTTCGCCATCCCGAAGCATTTGACACATTTTACCGGTTCCCTCAGGAACATTAGTCCATTGTAAGTCTATATTTTCATTTTCAAAATCGCCGTTTTCAATGGCTAAATGCCAAGGTAAATTGAAATGTTCAGGAACTCCTGCTATTTTTAATGTTTTCATTATAAAAAAGGATTTTTTAATTCGTACCAATTCCAAGAAACACCGTCTTCTAAATAAGTTTCGGTAATTTGTAGTCCAATTTTTTGCAAAATTCTGTTTGAAGCAATATTGTCGGTATGTGCAGCTGCTTCCATAACCGGAATTTTCATAGTTTTAAAACCATAGTCCAACCACGCAAAACTAGCTTCACTGGCGTAGCCTTTGCCCCAAAATTTTTCATCTAAGCGATACCCAATGTCGTAAAAATGAATTTTGTTATTGACCATTTCCGTATTGAATTTGAGTCCAGCCCAACCAATAAGTTCTTTGGTTTCTTTTAAAACCATTACAAAACGACCTATATTATTGTTTTTGTACTGCAATTGGACAGATTCAATAGTTGTATATACTTCGCTAATATCTTTTACGGGTTTGTTCCAAAGGTATTGATGCACATTAGGATTTCGGTCCATTTCAAACAACGCTTCAGCATCTGAAAGTTTCATTTCTCGTAAAAGTAATCGGTCAGTTTCTAGAATTAAGTCCATGGTAAATTAATTTGAAGTCTTGAGCAAAAAGCGTTTTAGCCCTGATAGAAGCGGCATCCTCTTGTGGTAGCGCTAGCGAACACAAGAGATACAGCGGATAGCAGGAAACAGCTCCTAAAATTACACATTTATATCTTTAAAATGCTGTTTTTTTGCGTAGCGAATCATGTTGGTAAAAGCGTCGTCATCTAAACTCGGAATTTCTAAAATTTGGTTCAGAATTCCGGTGTCGTACTCATTAGCCGCTGTTGTAAAATACGGACTCAAATGCTTACCAATGCTCTCGTAATACAGTTTTTCGATCGTGTTTTGATAGGTAAAGTCTTTTGTGTTTTCTATTAAAGTAAAATTAGAATAGCCAACCTCTTTCATAATCAATTTCAATCCGTTAGCCATGTTAAAGCTTTTTCTGTGGACTATGTTTAACTGTTCAATATCTTTTCGTTGAAAAACTGAAACAATAACTTTTGCAACATAGTCTACAGGAATAATGTTTAAAACCGTATCGGGATTGACAATAAACCTCACGTTTTCTTGATCGCCTTTGCGTTGCGAGGTAAAGTGGAAAAATTTGGCCAACAAATAAAACACCATGTATTTTGAGATAAAATAGGGGTTTTCAGGAGTTAGCATATTACCACCAATTACGCTGGGACGCAAAATTTGAAAAGGCAAACCTATTTTTGTACAAGCTGTTGCAATGAAATTTTCAGAAGCAAATTTCGCGTTTTCGTAAGCATTGCGATGCTCTGGCTCAAAATTTAAGGAATGAAAATCGTTATCAATCATTCCTGTTCGGTTGCCTGAAGAAAATGCTGTTCCGATGTAAATAAATTTGGTAATAAACGGATGAAAAAGTTCAAAAATGGACTTGGTTATCGTAGTATTTTCGTTGAAAATTCTTTCACGTTGAGATTCATCTGTAGATAAATTGACCAATCCAGCCGAATGAATAAAGTACGCTCCCTTGATTTTTTCGGTTACCGTATTTTGAATATCAGCTAAATCTGTATCAATGATTTCGATAAATTTTTGAAGTTTTTCAAAACCTTGCTGAAGCAATACAGAAGGTGTGTAGCTGCTTGTCAGTAATTCTTTGATACGATCGTGGGCCGATTTTTTTCCTTTGTTTCGAGCTATCAAAAAAAGTTTTCCATCAGGATTAGAAGTGCTAAAAAGTTCTAGAATTTCATACATGACGTGCGATCCTAAAACGCCCGTGGCACCGGTAAGTATTATTTTCATTCGTTGTTTGTTCAAAAAACAAATGTAGTTTTAAAAAAGAATAAATTGTTTTTTAAAACTACAAATGTATGTTTCGAGAATTATGGATTTAGATTCCTGCGGCCAATTTATCTAGCGTATACGCAATTAAGGCATCTACTGCTTTATAAGGATCTTCGCTAAAAGTTCCAGATGCACGATTGGCAATGATGGCGTTTAATGACAAGGCATTGTGTCCTAAAAGTGCCGAAAGTCCATAAATTGCAGCGGTTTCCATTTCTAAATTGGTAATTTGACTTTCTCCAAATTTAAAATTATCCATTTTTGAATTCAATGCTTCATCCTGAATGTTCAAACGAAGAATGCGTCCTTGTGGTCCGTAAAAACCTCCAGCAGTTGCTGTGATTCCTTTATGCATTTGGTCACTTTCAATCACTTTTTCTAATTTTTCAGAACAAGGAATTACATACGGTTTTCCTTTTTTGAGATCCCAATTAGTATGTTTAACGAAAGCGTCTTCTATTTCTAGATTCGAAACTTCGTCAATTAAATAGGAGCGAAGCATGTTGTCTAATCCCAAGCCAAATTTTGATAACACAAAACTATCCACGGGAATATCAGCCTGCAAAGAACCTGAAGTTCCGATACGAATGATGTTCAAGGAAGTTAAATTTTCTTTTGGCTGACGCGTTTCTAAATCAATGTTTACCAAAACATCAAGCTCGTTGATTACAATGTCAATATTATCGGGTCCAATACCAGTAGACATCACGGTAATGCGCTTGCCTTTAAAAATTCCGGTTTGGGTTTTGAATTCTCTTTTTTGAGTCGAAAATTCAATACTATCGAAAAACTGAGTGATTTTCTCCACACGATTTTGATCTCCAACAAAGATGATATCGTGCGCAATATTTTCGGGTTTTAAATTCAAATGGTAAACGCTACCGTCTGGATTTAATATTAATTCTGATGATTGTATCATTTATTTTTTTGTTTAAAGTTTTAAGTTGCTCAACTGAATATTAAAACTGAGACTATTCACTGAGACTGTTTACTAAGACTGTATACTAAGACTGTATACTGAGACTGTATACTGAGACTGCAAACAGCTCACTATCATCCGCCAACACGTTTTACTTTGAATCCTTTTAGTTTTAATATTTCCATTATTTTATCTCGGTAATCTCCTTGAATGATTATAGAATCGTCTTTGAAAGTACCGCCAACACTCAGTTTAGTTTTAATTTCTTTGGATAGAATTTTAAAATCTTCGTCTGTTCCTTCATAGCCTTCAATGATGGTGGTTGCTTTTCCTTTACGTTTTTCAAATTTACAAATCATTGGCTCTTTTTGAACGTATAATTCGTGGGGTTCCTGTGCTTCAACCTCTTCTGGCAAGGGTTCGTGATCAGGGAAAAGGTTTTTTAATTGGTCTTGTAAGTCCATAACTTTATGATTTTGAACGCGGATAATACGGATAATACGGATT
>NZ_MTCA01000237.1:0-4564 GCF_002150205.1 Flavobacterium sp. FPG59
TATCAAAACCGACTCCGTTATCAGCAAAAATTAATTGGTTTACTCCATTATTTTTTCTCGAATTAATAGTAATAACTGGCGATTGATTTGGCTTAGCATACTTTATGGAATTAGTAATTAAATTCAAAAAAATACTTTTTATATATGCTTTATTAAATATTACATTTTCAAATTCTGAAAAGTCAATATGAATTGCTGCTTTGGAATCATTTACTAAGGAACTTATAGATTCAAGAACTTCAGTAAGGGATTCTTTTAAATTGATTTCTTCAATTGCCGTATTAATATTTGTTTTGTCTACTAAATCATCAATTGACTCATTTAAAGTTTGCTTTAAATTTTCACTAGTTTGTTTTAAAATATGTATTAATTCTAATGTTTCTGGATCATTTATTTTTGAAACATCAATAAGATTGAAAACCGAGAGCATGTTATTGATGGGAGATTTTAAATCATGCGATGTTTTGTGAGACAACAGAGTTAGTTCTTTATTAATTTGCGTAAGATTAGTAAGGAGTAAATTGCGCTCTTCTTCAACCTTTTTTTTATGAGTGATATTTTTTGCGATGGCATACACTAATTTCTCCGATTGAACAGGCATTGAGGTCCAAGATAACCAAACTATTTCCCCACTTTTAGTTACATAGCGGTTTTCAAAATTTAAGAGGGGGTTGTTTTTATAAACTTCTTCTCTAGTTTCTATGGTGATTTGGAGGTCTGGTGCGTATACAAAACTACTAATTGGTCTAGAATACAACTCCTCTTCTGTAAAACCTAATAACTTTGAAACAGCAGGATTAATTCTTTTAAAATATCCATCAAAACCAGCAATGCATATTAAATCAGCTGAGATATTAAAAAAATTGTCAAAATGATAATTTGTTCTAGACGAAGCTTCATGGATTGTTTCCTTGTACATTGAGGATTTTTATTTGATGTATCTTAAATTTTTTAAAGTAAAACGATTTATAAATTTAAAGAATAAAATTTAATAATGGTCATAAATTTATGTATGAACTGTAAATTGTTCGGGTAAATAAAAAAAGCTATCAAATTGATAGCTTTTGTGTTATAAATAAAATTAAAAATTAGACTTTAAAAATTCCTCCAAATGCGATAATCCTTTGAAAGAAGAAAAAATCCTGTGATGCACTATCTTCAGCACTTTTTGTTGTTCTAATATCAGGCATATTAATGTATCCTCCTTTTAACTCTCCTTGAATATAAAAATGTTTAAAAAAAGTAATATTTAGACCTGCTTTAATTGAAGTACCAAATCCTGATACATGAAAATCATCATGTCTTTCTTTTCCTAATAATGTAGTGTTGGTTTTAGGATAAAGTAATCCAAGACCTAAACCTTCTGTTACATTAACTTGAATTTTATCTGTGTTCTTAATTTTAAATAATTTAGAAATATCATCGTGTCGAGAAAATTCAATGTTAACATAATTTAAACCATCTGTATGTTCAAAAGTTAAAAAATCTTTTGTTAAAACAATTGGGCTATTGTTATAAACACCATCATAAGGAGTACCAGCTGAAATAGTACCCGAGATATTAGCAGTTTGCTCTTGTGTCATGACATATTTCATGTGGTCTACGCCAATTGCAATACTGTAATGATCATTAATAAAATAACCAATCCTGAAGTTAGTTTGTGGAATGGTCATTCTTGTTGGATTGATATAATCTACATGCCACCCTTTTGGTTTGTCATTAGAGGAAATATTTTCAAGTGTGAAATTATAATCTTTACCCTTAAAGGTCACATCTGATTTGGTAAAGCTATCTCTATTTCCTCCCCAAGAAACAAAAAATTTTCCTTTATTATGAGCAGTATATTTTTGTTGTATTTTTATTTCTTCTTGTGCTTGTACGTTTTGTATACATGACAACGCAAATAATACGATGTATAAAAATATTTTTTTCAAGAGTTTTATTTTCTAAATTAAAATTGTTTAATCGTTTGTCTTATGGCAACAAGTTTCACCATTAGAGATTCGAAATAATCTAAATGCAACATATTTGCACCATCACTTTTTGCATTTGCAGGATCAAAATGGGTTTCAATGAAAATACCATCAACACCTACAGCAATTCCGGCTTTCGCAATAGTTTCTATCATGTCTGGTCGGCCACCTGTGACACCTGCAGTTTGATTTGGTTGTTGTAAAGAATGCGTAACATCAAGAACCGTAGAAGCGTATTGTTGCATAGTAGGTATACCTCTAAAATCTACAATCATATCTTGATATCCAAACATGGTGCCTCGATCTGTCACCATTACATTTGTGTTTTGGCAATCCAATACTTTTTGAACAGCATGTTTCATGCTTTCTGGACTCATAAATTGTCCTTTTTTTAAGTTTACAACTTTACCAGTATTTGCCGCAGCCACTACAAGGTCAGTTTGTCTTACCAAGAAAGCAGGAATTTGAAGTACATCAACATATTGTGCCGCCATTGCAGCATCTTCATTGGTATGAATATCAGTTACAGTTGGTACATTAAATGTTTCAGAAACTTTTCTCAGTATTTTTAATGCTTTCTCATCTCCAATTCCAGAAAAGCTGTCAATTCTGGAGCGATTAGCTTTTTTAAAAGACCCTTTAAAAACAAAAGGTATTTTTAAATCATTAGTAATTCCTACTAGTTTTTCAGCAATTTGTAAAGCCATTGTCTCTCCTTCAATAGCGCAAGGACCTGCTAGTAAAAAGAAATTACCGCTGTCAGTATGTTTAATTTGTGGGATATTTTGAATATTCATAGTGTGTGTTTTCAGTTTGCAAATGTAGTTATGATTTATTTTAAATTGATGAAATCATAAAGTTTTTAAAAGTATTTTTAATAATAATTACCATGCTAATTCTTTTTTATAAAACGTTGCTCTAAATAGTTATGTAACAGAAATTCTTTATTTTTTTAAAGTAAGACCTACAGGAACTTTGACAACTCCTTTTTCGTAAATATTAAGGTATAATAATACAGGTGTTTTTTGTCCATCCCATTTTAATTCAAATACATCAAGCAGACCTGCACCCATGTCGCTTCTCTTTGTTGGAAAAGGGCAGCAACTTTCTAGTTTGTTAAAGGTGATTTTTTCTCCTTTAGGTCCTGCAAGTGCATTTATAAAACGCTCTTGATTAATGGTTTCGTTGTTGGTGTTATTGAAAAAAATATTGATAGGATAATCTTTATTGTATCCGTATTTTTTATCCGTGCTATATTCAGTTATAATAAAGGTATTTTTCTGTGTGAGTTGTAAGTCTGGAGCATTGTCGTCGGTATTTTGTAATGTAGATTTTGTACTCGTACACCCCGATAAAGTAATGAAGAGGATAAATATAACTAGTGTATTTTTCATAGTTTAAATTTTTCTGTGTTTAATCTTGATTTGATAATACAAATATAATCAGAACCCTTATTATAACGGTTTTTGTTGTCGTAAATTATTATGTTTGGGCTTTAGCCAATTTTTATTTCCAAGTGTGTGTCAATGCTTATTATATTTGCAGAAATTAAATGAATAGAATATGGAAGTAGTTTTTCAAACATGGCCTTGGTATGTTTCTGGTTTACTGATAGGATTTATTATGTTAGCACTTATTTATTTTGGGAAGTCTTTCGGAATGTCTTCTAATTTAAGATCTCTTTGTTCTATTGCAGGTTTAGGCAAGCGAGTATCGTTTTTTGATTTTGATTGGAAAGCACAACGCTGGAATTTAGTAGTCGTTCTTGGAGCTATGTTAGGTGGATTTGTCGCCGTTCATTTCATGAGTGATGTTTCAAATGTTGATATTAATCCTAAAACAATAGCACAATTAGCACAACTTGGTATTGAAGCGCCAAACGGAAAATTAATGCCGGATGCACTTTTTGGAACAGCTATTTTAGAATCCCCAAAAAGTATCTTCATACTTCTTATTGGTGGGGTTTTAATTGGTTTTGGTTCCCGTTATGCCGGTGGATGTACCTCAGGACATGCCATTTCAGGCTTGAGTAATTTACAACTACCTTCTTTAAAAGCGGTTATCGGTTTTTTTATTGGAGGTCTTATAATGGCTCATTTTTTACTTCCTTTAATCCTAAATTAATCCTCATATATAAATGAAAAATAGTATAAAATTTTTAGCGGTTGGTTTCATTTTTGGAATTGTTTTAACAAAATCCGAAGCCGTTTCTTGGTATAGAATTTATGAAATGTTTCAGTTTCAATCTTTTCACATGTACGGAATTATTTCGGTAGCTATATTGACAGGAATTATTGGAATTCAAATCATAAAAAGAAATAACATCAAAGACATCAAAGGAGAATCTATAGAAATTCCCGATAAAGAAAAAGGATCTGCTCGCTACTGGATTGGCGGATTGTTTTTTGGTTTGGGTTGGGCATTAGTAGGTTCTTGTCCCGGTCCTATATTCATTTTGCTTGGCGCTGGTTTTTGGACTGTGCTTATAGTGCTTTTTGGGGCTCTTTTGGGAACTTATTTATATGGTTTATTGAAAAATAAATTACCTCATTAAAATAGTGTTAAATTAATTTTTACTATTCTCATTATAG
>NZ_MTCA01000346.1:0-1819 GCF_002150205.1 Flavobacterium sp. FPG59
GAATTTGAAATAATCATCTTCTGAAGTTTTCTTAAATCCGAATTATAAATTTCAAATAAATGTTCGATCAACAGCCATAAATTGTATTTCCACACTATTTAAATAAAATTAATACTAATAAAGACCTTAATAGCCACAAAACAAATAATCCTGAAACAACATAAAATTTACTTTTTTTAAATTACCCTTACATTATTCGTTTGGAATTACGAAATTGCAACGAAAACCAAAACCTAAATTATAATTAAGAATTCTTAGAAAGTCTAAATTTACTATGAAAAAATCAATTGTTGTTGCGTCACTTTTTATGGCTACGTGTAGCCTCTTTGCACAATCAAAAGAAGAACAAACCTTAAAAGACATATACAAATCATCCCTAACCAATGCCAAATGTTATCCTTGGCTAGACCACTTGTCAAATGCTATTGGTTCCAGATTATCAGGTTCAGCAGGAGCTGAGAAAGCCGTTTTATATACTAAAGCGCAATTAGAAACATTAGGATTAGACAAAGTGTACTTGCAAGAGGTAATGGTCCCAAAATGGGTAAGAGGTGAAAAAGAAATAGGCTATTTACAACTAGGGAAACAAAAAATTAGTTTTCCTATTTGTGCTTTGGGAGGATCAGTAGCGACTCCTAAAAAAGGACTGCAAGCCAACGTAATTGAAGTAAAAAGCTTAGAAGAGCTTGCAGCACTTGGCGAAGCAAAAGTAAAAGGAAAAATTATTTTTTTTAATAGACCCATGAATCCTGAGTTTGTAGAGACTTTTAAAGCATACAGTGGTTGTGTAGACCAAAGATCATCTGGTGCTAGAGAGGCAGGAAAACTGGGGGCTTTAGCAGTTATTGTGAGATCTATGAACTTACGTTTAGACGATTTACCGCATACTGGCGCTACTAATTACGGAGATACTGCTAAGGAACAACGAATTCCTGCTGCCGCAATAAGTACAAACGGTGCCGAACTTTTAAGTAAAAGTTTAAAAACCAATCCGAATGCTAGTTTTTATTTGAAACAATCCTGTGAAACTTTTGACGATGTGCTGTCCTATAATGTGGTAGGCGAGATGACAGGTACAGAAAATCCAGAACAAATTATGGTTGTAGGTGGGCATCTTGATTCTTGGGATCTTGGAGACGGTTCTCATGACGACGGTGCAGGTTGTGTGCAAAGTATGGAAGTATTGAATATCTTCAAAAATATTGGATATAAACCAAAACATACCTTGCGAGTAGTTTTATTTATGAACGAAGAAAACGGTGTTAAAGGCGGTAAGGAATACGAAATTCAATCTAGTAAAAACAAGGAAAATCATATTTTTGCTTTAGAAAGTGATTCGGGTGGATTTTCTCCAAGAGGTTTCTCTATTGATGCCGATGAGGTTAATTTTAATCAGATAAAAAGTTGGGGATCTTTATTTGAACCTTTTTTAATACATAAGTTCGTCAAAGGTCATTCTGGTGTTGACATAGGTCCATTGC
The DNA here is from genome assembly GCF_002150205.1 of Flavobacterium sp. FPG59. Taxonomy (NCBI): domain Bacteria; kingdom Pseudomonadati; phylum Bacteroidota; class Flavobacteriia; order Flavobacteriales; family Flavobacteriaceae; genus Flavobacterium; species Flavobacterium sp. FPG59. The sequence continues at coordinate 1,482 of NZ_MTCA01000346.1, forward strand.
AATCAAAACACATTGTAAAAGTGGGGTTGCAGCCAGATTCACAACGTTATTTTGATCATCATCATGCGTCTAATGATACTTTTGATGCAGTTCATAAAAGAGAGTTAGAACTAGGAGCTGCCGCTATGGCTTCACTGGTGTATTTGATGGATCAAAATGGAATAGCTAAATAAATTCAATCTTTGTGGAGGTGTCACAATTATTTTTTTCAATATTTGAATGAAATAATAAATGTGGCACCTTCATTTATTTTACTTTCTACCGCAATTCTTCCTCCTAAACTGGTAATGTGATTGTAAACCAAATACAATCCTATTCCATTACTATCGAGATTACTA
>NZ_MTCA01000061.1:0-15891 GCF_002150205.1 Flavobacterium sp. FPG59
TTCTATTACAACTGTAAAAAACACTCTGTTTTAACTCATATACCTTTTATATTATAACGATTGTTTAATTTTACATAAAAAAATTCAAAAATGATAGTTAAAGAACAAGGACTTTATTTACCCGAATTTGAACACGACAATTGTGGAGCGGGATTCATTTGCAATCTAAACGGAATTAAGTCAAATGATATTATACACAAAGCATTAGATATTCTTATAAAACTAGAGCATCGAGGCGCTGTAAGTTCTGATGGTAGAACTGGAGATGGAGCTGGTATCTTATTTGATATCCCGCATGATTTTTTTAAAAAAGTATGTGATTTTGAACTTCCAAATGCTAAAGAATATGCTGTTGGAATGGTTTTTATGCCAAGGAGCAACAATCAAGTTGTTTTTTGTAAAACTGCGTTTGAAAATGCTATTCATGATCAAAATCTAGAAATTTTAGGATGGAGAGACGTTCCCGTTGACGCATCAAATTTAGGCCAAATAGCTGGAGAAAAAGAACCTACTGTAAAGCAAGTCTTTGTAGGTAAAAAAGGTTTGGATTTGACAGAGCAACAATTTAATGCTAAAATGTTTGCCGCCAGAAAAATAGCAGAGCACACAATTCGGAACTCAAGAATTTCCGAAAGTCACATGTTTTATTTCTCAAGTTTTTCTACCACTACAATAATATATAAAGGTTTATTGATGCCAGAGGACATTAGCAGATATTACACCGATTTGCTAGACGATGACTTGGTAACCCGATTGGCATTGGTTCACCAACGTTTTTCGACCAATACTTTTCCATCTTGGGAACTCGCGCAACCCTTTCGCTATATGTGCCACAACGGAGAAATCAATACGCTACGTGGCAACATAAGCCGCATGCGTGCACGTGAGGAATTGATGAAAAGTGATGTTTTTGGCGAAGACATCAAAAAATTATTTCCAATTATCTTGGAAGGAAAATCAGATTCAGCATCGATGGATATGGTTATTGAATTATTACTGATGACAGGACGTTCCTTGCCAGAAGCCATGATGATGGTGGTTCCTGAAGCTTGGGAAAAACACCAAACGATGTCTGACGATAAGAAAGCCTTTTACGAATACAACGCTTGTATTATGGAACCTTGGGATGGTCCAGCCTCTATTCCTTTTACAGATGGTAACGTTATTGGTGCTTTATTAGATAGAAATGGATTGCGTCCTTCTCGATACACTTTAACCAAAAGTGGTTTCGTAATTATGTCCTCTGAAATTGGAGTATTGGATATCAAACCAGAAGATGTAATTCAGCACGGACGATTAGAACCGGGGAAAATGTTTTTGGTTGACATGAATGAAGGTCGCATTATCGAGGATGACGAAATCAAAAATGCAATTGTCACCAAGCGTCCTTATAAACAATGGCTTGACGAAAATTTACTTTCGCTAGCTCAAATTCCGTACACGGATAATCCTATTCCAGTTGAAAATATTGATTTTGAAACCAGACAGCGCTTATTTGGATATACGATTGAAGATTTAAAAACCATCATCAACCCAATGGGTACTGAAGGAGCCGAAGCACTAAGTTCAATGGGGAATGACACTCCGCTTGCTGTATTGTCTGATCAGCCTCAATTGTTGTATAATTATTTCAAACAACTTTTTGCACAAGTAACTAACCCTCCACTCGATGGTATTCGCGAGGAAATCATTACGGATATTAGCTTGGCAATTGGTGGCGATTATAATATTTTTGACATTGTTCCCAAACATTGTAAAAAACTAAAAATCCAAAATCCGGTCATTTCTAACGAAGATTTGGACAAAATTCGAAACATCGATCATGCCGATTTCAAGTCAGTCACTATTTCAATGTTATACGAAATCAAAAAAGGAGTAAACGGACTTGAGCGCGCACTTGAAAAAGCAGTGCAAGCCACCTACAAAGCAGTTTCAGAAGGCTACAATATTGTGATTTTGTCAGACAGAAGTGTAAGCGAAAAAATGGCTCCTATTCCAATGTTATTGGCGTGTTCGTATATTCATCATTCGCTAAACATACTAAAAGTTCGATCAAAATTTGGTATCCTTATTGAATCGGCAGAACCACGTGAACCGCATCATTTTGCGCTATTATTTGGTTACGGAGCAAGTGCCATAAACCCGTACATGGTTAATGAAATCATCCACAATCAAGTAAATGCAGGATTTATCACTGGTGTAAAAGCCGATTATGCCATCAAAAATTACAATAAAGCCATTGCAAAAGGGATTCTGAAAATCATGAATAAAATCGGAATTTCTACTTTGCATTCGTACAGAGCGGCTCAAATTTTTGAAATCTTAGGATTGAACAAAACATTTACTTCTAAATATTTCCCTTACACGCCATCACGCATTGAAGGAATTGGTTTGATGGAAATTGAAAAAGAAGTAAAAAAAAGATATCAAAAAGCCTTTCCGAATTCCAAAGTCAGTAATTTACTTCCACTTGAAATTGGCGGTGTTTACAGATGGAGAAGATCAGGTGAAAAGCACATGTTCAACCCAACAACAATCTCTAAATTACAACAAGCTGTTCGCTTAAACAGTCCTGAAAGTTATAAAGAATACTCTAAAATGGTCAATGATCAAAGTGAAAATTTGATGACCATAAGAGGTTTATTTGAATTCAACAACTTAGACCCTATACCTCTAGATGAAGTAGAACCTTGGACTGAAATTGTAAAAAAATTCAAAACAGGTGCCATGTCTTATGGATCCATCAGCCAAGAAGCACATGAAAACCTAGCGATCGCCATGAACAGAATTGGTGGTAAAAGCAATTCGGGAGAAGGCGGAGAAGATCCAAAACGTTTTCAAAAAGACTTAAATGGAGACTCTAGAAATAGCGCTATCAAACAAGTTGCTTCTGGCCGTTTTGGGGTTTCGATCAACTATTTGACCAACGCTCGTGAGATACAAATCAAAATGGCACAAGGGGCAAAACCTGGTGAAGGCGGACAATTACCTGGCGAAAAAGTAGTGCCTTGGATTGCCGAAACACGAAATTCAACACCATATGTTGGCTTAATTTCGCCACCACCGCACCATGATATTTATTCAATTGAAGATTTATCGCAGTTGATTTTTGACTTAAAAAATGCCAATCGCGAAGCTAGAATTAATGTTAAATTAGTTTCTGAAGTTGGTGTTGGAACAATTGCCGCTGGAGTTGCAAAGGCAAAAGCAGACGTGATTCTAATTTCAGGATACGACGGAGGAACTGGAGCCGCTCCATTGACATCATTGACTCATACCGGAATTCCTTGGGAACTTGGCCTTGCGGAAGCACAACAGACATTGATTTTAAACGATCTACGAAGCCGAATCGTTTTAGAATGTGATGGCCAATTAAAAACGGGTCGCGATGTGGCTATTGCAGCCTTACTCGGAGCGGAGGAATTTGGTTTTGCAACAGCGCCATTAGTAGCTTCAGGTTGTATCATGATGCGAGCATGTCACTTGAATACATGTCCGGTAGGAATTGCAACACAAGATCCTGAATTGAGAAAAAATTTCAAAGGAACTCCAGAGCACATTATCAATTTCATGTATTTTATTGCCGAAGAATTGCGAGAAATCATGGCCCAATTAGGCTTTAGAACCTTGAAAGAAATGGTTGGACAATCACAAAAACTGAATGTAAACAAAGCCATCAAGCATTACAAAGCAAGTGGACTTGATTTGTCTTCTATTTTATACAAGCCTGAAAAAGCAAAAGAAGTTCCCAATCACAATACAACTACTCAAGATCATGCTTTGGATCATGTATTGGATTTTGATATTATTAAAGCGGCGATTCCATCAATTTACAGAAAAGAAAAAACAAGAGTTACTTTCGATATCAAAAACACCGATCGTTCTGTGGGAGCCATATTGAGTAACGAAATTTCAAAAATTTATGGCGCACAAGGATTACCTGAAGATACTATTTTAGTTGATTTTACGGGATCTGCTGGGCAAAGTTTTGGGGCTTTTGCAACAAATGGTTTATCATTTAAAATTCATGGCAACTGCAATGACTATCTAGGTAAAGGGCTTTCTGGCGGAAAACTAATTATTAAAGTTCCTCCTACTGCTACTTTTAAACCCGAAGAAAACATCATTATTGGTAACGTGGCGCTATACGGTGCTATTACTGGCGAAGCCTACATCAATGGTATGGCGGGAGAACGTTTTTGTGTTCGAAATTCTGGAGCAACTGCCGTTGTAGAAGGAATTGGAGATCATGGTTGCGAATATATGACTGGAGGAACTGTAGTAGTTCTAGGAAAAACCGGAAGGAATTTTGCAGCTGGTATGAGCGGTGGAATTGCGTATGTTTTCGATCCCAACAAAAAATTTGATGCGCGAGTTTGTAACATGGAAATGGTTGGCTTGGAATCTTTAGAAGAGGACGACTTCACTAAACTACGTCGTTTGATTAAAAATCATTCACTGTATACGAGTAGTCCTTTAGCAAAAAGAATCCTAGAAAATTGGGAAAATCAACAGCAGTATTTTGTGAAAGTAATGCCTACAGATTACAAAAAAGCATTACAACGCCTAGCCGAAGAAAAAAAAATTAAAGAACTTATAGCGTCATAGTCATGGGAAAAATAGGAGGATTTAAAGAATATTCTAGAACCGACGAAAGTAATGTTGCAGTTCCAGAAAGAGTTTCAAATTATAATGAATTTACAATTCCGTTAACCAAAGATAAAATCAAAGAACAAGGCTCCAGGTGTATGGATTGCGGCATTCCCTTTTGCCACAGCTCTTGTCCGTTAGGAAACTTAATTCCTGATTTTAACGATATGGTGCATCAGGAGGAATGGGAAAGTGCACTTAAAATATTACAATCTACCAATAATTTTCCTGAATTTACAGGAAGACTTTGCCCAGCTCCTTGCGAAAAATCATGTGTATTAGGAATCATTAGCGAGCCAGTTGCTATCGAAAATATTGAAAAAAATATTATAGAAAGAGGCTTTGCCGAAGGTTGGATCAAACCACAACTGCCAGAAGTTAGAACCGGAAAAACAGTTGCCGTAATTGGCTCTGGGCCTGCTGGTCTGGCGGCAGCACAACAATTAAATCGTGCTGGACATACCGTTACCGTCTTTGAAAGAGACAACGCCATTGGTGGATTATTGCGTTATGGAATTCCAAATTTCAAACTTGAAAAAGCAATAATCGACAGACGTATAAAAGTTTTAGAAGCTGAAGGAATTACTTTTAAAACCAATGTCAATGTAGGTGTAAATTATGAAATTTCAGAACTCAATAATTTCGATTCAGTTGTATTATGCGGTGGTGCTACAGAGCGTCGCAGTTTACCAACCAAAGGAATTGAAAGCAAAGGTGTGGTGCAGGCTATGGACTTTTTAACGCAACAAACCAAAGCTATATACGGTGAATCGATTCCTAATCAAATCAAAGCAACTGATAAAAATGTTATCGTTATTGGTGGTGGAGATACCGGCTCAGACTGTGTAGGAACGTCAAACCGTCATGGAGCCAAATCAGTCACAAATTTTGAAATTTTACCAAAACCTCCGGTAAGCCGAAGCGAATCCACTCCATGGCCTTTCTGGCCCTTGCAATTAAAAACGTCTAGTTCTCATGAAGAAGGTTGCGATAGAAACTGGCTCATCAATACGAAGGAATTTTTAGCCAATGAAGCTGGAGAATTGGTCGGCTTAAAAACCGTTGAAGTCTCATGGAAAATGACTCCTGGTCAGCGACCTGAATTAATTGAAAAAGAAGGTTCCGAAAAAATCTGGCCTTGTGACTTGGCTTTGTTAGCGCTCGGCTTTACTGGACCCGAGAAAACATTGAGCGAGCAGTTGGGCATCAAAATTGACACTCGTAACAACTATCAAGCTACCAATTACCAAACCAATATTCCGCATATTTTTACCGCAGGTGACATGCGTAGAGGGCAATCCTTAATTGTTTGGGCAATTTCTGAAGGTCGCGAAGCCGCCAGAGAAGTAGATAAATACTTGATGGGTTATACCAATTTACCAACCAAAGGAAATGGCGATTTGCCTAGCCTATAAATTGTGTTGAAAAATCAAATAATGACTGCCAATTCCTTTATGGGCAGTCATTTGATTTTTTAGGAGGTGCCCCTACCTCCACTATCGTTTCGGTAGCGTCAGGCTCATATCTTTGCTTTAGAAGCAAAAGTAAGAAATAAGTATCTTTGAAATAATATGAATTGATAACAAAACAAAGTTGCATAATCGTAGTCGGGCTAGATACATTTTAATGATATTGACGAGACAGGAAGATCAACTTTGCTTTTATTACATATAAGCCTCAATAAGTACTTAAACACTATACTTTAGTTTAGATGTTGTATAAAAAATGAGCAAAGGCATGTGCAATATTTTGTTATCTCAAAAAGCAAAGAATTATGGATTTAAAGTACTCAGTAGGACTAGACATTGCAAGTAAAAAAATTGACATCTGTCTTTCAGTTATTGATGCAGAACAGAGGGTAAAAGTAGTGTCGAGCAAGTCCTTTTTAAATACTCTAAATGGATTTAAAGACATGCAAGATTGGATTATAAAGCATCACAAGCAGAAAGACGTTCAGCTCGTTTTATGTATGGAAGCTACAGGAGTTTATCACGAGAATTGTGCACTTTATTTTCATGAAAGGAACTTTAAAATATCTATAATCTTACCTAATAAGGCAAAACACTATTTAATTTCATTGGGATTGAAATCTAAAAATGATAGTATTGATGCTAGAGGACTTGCGAAAATGGGAGCAGAACAATGTTTAGAACTGTGGCAACCGATGGGTAAATTTTTTTATGAATTGCGACAATACACAAGACAATATCAAAATTTACAAGAGCAAAAAACAGTTTTTAATAACCAGCTTCATGCATTAGAACAATCGATGTATAGAAGTAAATCTATGATAAAACAACAAAAAGACAGTATTAAATTATTTGACAAACAACTTAAAGAACTAGTAAAATTGATAAATAATTTAATCGATTCAGACCAAGTTATAAAACAGAGATTTGCTAATGTGTGCAAAATAAAAGGAATAGGGACACTTACGGGAGCTACAATTTTGGCAGAAACAAATGGTTTTGTATTATTTAAAACTACAAGCAGTTAGTGTCTTATGCTGGATTTGATGTGGTTGAGCGAGAGTCAGGAATGAGTACAGGGAAAACAAAAATATCAAAAAAAAGAAATAGTCATATCCGTAGAGCTTTATTTATGCCAGCTTTTACAGCTGTAAAATACAAAGAAAAATCTATTACAGATTTGTACAATCGAACTCTTGAAAAACATGGTATCAAGATGAAGAGTTATGTGGCAGTCCAAAAAAAATTATTGGTTTTAATTTATCATATTTGGAAAAGAGATCAAGAATATGACCCGAATTACGGGCAAAAAATAAAAAGATCTCAAGAAGACAAAATAGATATATCAACCGAAAATTCCATTAAAAAAAATAGCCCCAATCAAGTTGAGGCTATACCAGATAAACAAATCATTTTTGAAAATGAGATGCTTTCTATAGTTTGACAAATATAAAAAATAAGTAACAATAAAATTTGGTTTTCAAGATAGTACCTGTTCGCTTCAAGTCCTCGCCGCTTTCGTAAAAACTACAGCGTCTGTGGGCTATCCGCTACCATCCCTCACCCAAATTGAAAATTCGCTTTTTAAAACCCGTTTTGTTTTAAATATAACTTTTTGTTACAATTTGTTAGAATTCATATCTAGCCTTGTGGGACTAAATAAAGAGTAATAAATTTGCTCAAAATTAATAATTATGCAATCAAAAGACTTAGTACAATTAGCAGAACAATTTGGTAGTCCATTATATGTATATGATGCCGAAAAAATACAATCTCAATACAACAGATTATCTAAAGCTTTTTCAAAGGTAAAACAGTTGCGCATCAATTATGCAATGAAAGCCTTATCAAACGTGGCGATACTTCAATTGTTACGAGAAATGGGTTCAGGTTTAGATACGGTTTCTATTCAAGAAGTACAATTAGGCTTGCACGCGGGCTACGAACCTGAAAAAATATTTTATACACCAAACGGTGTTTCGCTTGAAGAGATAGAAGAAGTTGCAGCAATGGGTGTTCAAGTAAACATTGATAATCTATCTATATTGGAACAATTTGGAACAAAATATCCAAATGTACCAGTTTGCATCCGAATCAATCCTCACGTTATGGCAGGAGGAAATGCCAATATATCTGTAGGTCACATTGATAGTAAATTTGGAATTTCAGTTCATCAATTACCACATTTAGTTCGAATTGTCGAAAATACAAAAATGAACATTGTTGGTATACACATGCACACTGGTTCCGATATTTTAGATATTGAAGTATTTTTATATGCAGCTGAAATATTATTTGATGCAGCTAGAAATTTCAAAAACTTAGAATTCTTAGATTTCGGAAGTGGGTTTAAAGTGCCTTACAAAAAAGACGATATCGAAACAGATATTGAAGAGTTGGGTAAAAAATTATCGAAACGATTCAACGCTTTCTGTGATGAGTATGGAAAAGAATTAACATTGATTTTCGAACCAGGAAAATTCCTTGTAAGTGAAGCTGGATATTTCTTAGCAAAAGTTAATGTCGTTAAACAAACAACATCAACTGTTTTTGCTGGAATTGACAGTGGTTTCAATCACTTAATTCGTCCAATGTTTTACGGCTCACAGCACCATATAGAAAACATCTCAAATCCAAAAGGGAAAGAGCGTTTTTATTCCGTAGTAGGATATATTTGTGAAACGGACACCTTTGCAAACAACAGAAGAATTGCCGAAATCAAAGAAGGCGATATACTCTCATTTAAAAATGCAGGAGCCTATTGTTTCTCTATGGCTTCCAATTATAACTCGAGATACAAGCCCGCAGAAGTTTTATGGATGAATGGTGAAGGGCATTTAATCAGAGCCCACGAAACATTTGAAGATTTATTGAAAAATCAAATTCCGTTACCACAAGCAATAGCAGCGGTTTAAAATAGAAAATCCCATTTACGGTCGTAAATGGGATTATTTTTTATATACCAAAACCAATCTCGTCACAATATCTTTTTATTGCAAAAAATAATGAATCTTTAACCCAATCACTAAAAGAGTTTCTTTACTTTTGAAATTCTTACAAAAAAAACCAACGAATGAACAGAAGGAAATTTTTCAAGAACGGTTCTTTATTTGCAATAGGTGCTTCAATCTTAAATCCTTTTGAAGGTTATACAAACGAGCTAGATTTCGACACTTTACAAAATAACAAGAAAGCAAAAAATATAATTGTAATCGTTAGTGACGGAATGAGCATTGGCACACTCAACATGGCAGATATCTATCTAAATAGAAAAACAGGTAAAGGCAGTAATTGGATCCAATTGTATAAAGACAACAAAGTGACACGAGCATTGATGGACATGGCATCAGCATCATCAATTGTTACAGATTCCGCTGCAGCAAGTTCTTCGTGGGGAAGTGGATTTCGTGTTAAAAATGGGTCCTTAAATGTCGGTGTAAACGGAGAAGAATACATTCCAATCTGGCAAAAATTCAAAAAAGCAGGAAAAATGGCAGGATGTGTTACCACTGTTCCTATAACACATGCTACTCCTGCGGGTTTTTGTGTTGCTTCAAAAAGTAGAAACAGTCAAGAAAGTATTGCTGAAATGTATCTTGACTTAAAGTTTGACATCATGATGGGCGGCGGAAATAACTATTTCTCATCAGATAGCCGAAAAGACAAACGTGATATGTACAAAGAGTTTTCAAAAAATGGATTTTCTGTTGTAAAAAATAAAAGTGAAATGTTTGCTTGCGATAACAGTAAACCAATACTTGGGGTTTTTTATAACGACGGCCTACCCTATTCCAAAGACAGAGAAAACAGTAAAGTACTTACTGCAACCATTCCAACTCTAGCGGAAATGACAGAACGTGCCATTGCTAAAATGAAAGATCATTCTAACGGTTTTGTACTGCAAGTTGAAGCAGGAAAAGTAGACTGGGCAGCACATGGAAATGATATTACTGGATTACTTTATGATCAAATAGCTCATGATGAAGCCGTAAAAGTTGCTATTGATTTTGCTGAAAAAGACAAAAACACATTGGTAATTATCACTACAGATCATGGGAATGCAAATCCCGGAATAATCTATGGAAAGGATGCAAATGAAAATTTTGATTCAATCCAAAATTACAAACAAACTAACGATTGGATTTTAAATGAAATTGGCCAAGAAACATCCGTATCACAAGTAATTGAAAGAATTGAATATGCCAATAAAACTATTTTAAAAGAAGACGAGGCAAAGGGAATTTTGAATTATTATTCTAATTTAAAACTAGAGGATGGACTCTATAATCCAAAACATTTACCTTTCAAGACACTATCTGATATTCAAAAAAAACACAATTCGGTAGGTTGGATAAGTATGGATCATTCTGCAGATTATAGTGAGCTAGCCATGTACGGACCCGGAAGTGATTTACTAAAACCTTTTATAAAAAACACCGACTTGCATTATTTAATGCTAGAGGCTGCTGAAGTAGAAAACAAATTTTAAAAACAACCATAAAATTAAAAAACTTCTCTCTTATTAAAAAGAGAGAAGTTTTTTAGCTTTGAAAAAGGTTTTAAATGCTTTATTTTTTCCCTAAAAGTGTTTCCAAAACTTCAGATTCAGTTCCATTAGGAAATGGAATTTTCAACATTTGAGAAAGCGTCGGTGCTATTTGAGTGATATATTTTTTAGTGTGTAATTCTCCTTTAGGTACATGCCATCCATAAAAAAGAAGCGGCACATGAGTATCATAACTATTTGGAGATCCATGTGTTGTTCCTGTAGCTTGATATTCCATATAGCCCGTTTTATCTAAAATCACTAACTCACCATTCTGTTTAGGATCATAACCTTTAGCTATAAAACTTAAGAAGTAATCATCACCTGATGAAGCTAAAATCTCTTCCTCAGTATACACTCTTTTAATATGCTCTTGTGACATCAAAAAGCTTTTAAAGCTCTCTTTTACTTTTGTCAATTCTAAACCTTTTTGTTTTATCAAGTCCAAATTGAAAAATACATTGAAATTAGAATAGTCTAAGATAAGATCTACTCCAAAAGTTTCATTTGAAAATTTCTTTAAGGATTCCACAAAATCTTTAGTAGGAACATTTTTTACATTGTATTTCTTATCCTTCAAATAATTTGGATTTTCTGCCCCAGCATGATCAGCAGTTAAAAAAACTAAATAATTATCTTTTCCAACTGTCTTGTCTAAGTAATTTAAAAACTGTTCTAAATTTTGATCAAGACGTAAATAAGTATCTTGAAGCTCTATAGAACGAGGTCCAAAAGTGTGACCAACATAATCTGTTGAAGAAAAACTAACCGTTAAAAAATCAGTTATATCATCTTTTCCTAACTCTTCTTTTTCAATAGCCTTCATAGCAAATTCTGCCAAAATATCATTCCCAAAAGGGGTAGTACGTAAAACATCCGCACCTTTTTCTTTATAGATCTTAGCTAAATCATAAGGAAAAACGGGACCATTAGCTTTATCTAATTTCCCCTCGTAAGGATTATCATCAGCTAAACTTTCATTGTAGCTAGCTAGCGGCTTCAATAAATTCCAACCTTTATTGATATAGTTCATATACCTTTTTTCTTGATTGAATTCAGTAACCCAACTTGGCAAATTTCCACCATAAAAAGTACTTGAAATAAAAGAACCTGTTGAACTATACCAAAATGCCCAATTTGCAAAGTGCCCTGCTGGTAAAATAGCACCACGGTCTTTAATACTTAATCCAATAACTTTACCTTTAAAATTAGTTGCCATACGCAATTCATCAGTAATAGTCGTACTTAAAAGATTTTTTGGTGACATTGCACCCTCTTTATCCGTACCATCACCCACTGTTTTAACAAATGCATCGTCGGTACAATATAAATCTTTCCCCGTAGCTTTGTTAAACCAATCATTTCCAACAATACCATGAGTTGATGGAGTTGCTCCGGTATAAATACTAGCATGACCAGGCGCAGTATAAGTTGGCATATAATTATAATGCATATTATGAAAAGTATATCCATTATTCATTAATCTTTTAAATCCATTAGCAGAAAAATCATCTGAAAAACGGTATAAGTACTCCATTTTCATTTGATCGATTACTATTCCCACTACCAATTTGGGACGTTGCTGAGCTTGTGAGTGTAAAGACAAAATAACTGTCAAAAACAAAATAATTCTCTTCATTTTATTAATTTATATTTTAAACAAAAATACAACATAAAGTTCAATCACACTCTTTACAACTACTTCATGATACTAAATTAATTAATTGTTAACTCCTTAATAATAGCTAGTATAAACTATTTAAACCGTAAACTAGCATTGACAAAATACAAATTTTAGAAATATTCTAAAAAGATAGACAAAATAGATAGATAAATTATAAAAAATCCTTTTTTGAAAAAATGTAACTTCAAGTAATAAGTGCAACAGATAAATAAAAAACCCTCCAACACGACTGTGTTGGAGGGTTTTACTAAGTACTCAGAGCGGGACTTGAACCCGCACGAACATTGCTGTTCACCGGATTTTACGGCCAGCGTGTCTACCAATTTCACCATCCGAGCTATGGTTGTGGTACCTCCAGGGATCGAACCAGGGACACATGGATTTTCAGTCCATTGCTCTACCATCTGAGCTAAGGTACCTTACTTAAATAAGTAAATTAAAAAAAAAGCCCATCTTTTCAGATAGGCTTTTCAAAGAAAGGCGACGACATACTCTCCCACATAACTGCAGTACCATCTGCGCAGGCGGGCTTAACTACTCTGTTCGGGATGGGAAGAGGTGAGCCCCGCCGCAATAACCACCTTAAGGTTGTTAGTCTAAAGTCGAAGGTCTTAAAGTCTAAAGTTACCTTTTGGACTTGTGACTTTCGTCTTTGGACTGCTCTTGCGTCGAGCAAATATCTTAACATACTGAGATAAAGAATATAAAAAGTGTATTAGAAAGTTTCTCCCTCCCGATTACTCGGGAGGAAAAGGGTGTACATAAGCTTACGGGTTATTAGTACTACTCGACTATGACATTACTGCCTTTACATCTATAGCCTATCAACGTGGTCATCTCCCACGACCCTTAAAAGAAATCTCATCTTGTGGTGGGTTTCGCGCTTATATGCTTTCAGCGCTTATCCCTTCCAAACGTAGCTACTCTGCGGTGCCACTGGCGTGACAACAGATACACTAGAGGTTTGTCCAATTCGGTCCTCTCGTACTAGAATCAGATCCACTCAAATTTCTTGCGCCCACAGTAGATAGAGACCGAACTGTCTCACGACGTTCTGAACCCAGCTCGCGTGCCACTTTAATGGGCGAACAGCCCAACCCTTGGGACCTTCTCCAGCCCCAGGATGTGACGAGCCGACATCGAGGTGCCAAACCCCCCCGTCGATATGAGCTCTTGGGGGAGATCAGCCTGTTATCCCCGGCGTACCTTTTATCCTTTGAGCGATGGCCCTTCCATGCGGAACCACCGGATCACTATGCTCTACTTTCGTACCTGATCGACCTGTATGTCTCTCAGTCAAGCTCCCTTATGCCATTGCACTCTACGCACGGTTACCAAGCGTACTGAGGGAACCTTTAGAAGCCTCCGTTACTCTTTTGGAGGCGACCACCCCAGTCAAACTACCCACCAAGCAATGTCCCCCACATTATGGGGTTAGGCCTCAGATAAACAAAGGGTTGTATTTCAACAATGACTCCACAACGCCTAGCGACGCCACTTCACAGTCTCCAACCTATCCTACACATCATTTATCCAAGGTCAATACTAAGCTATAGTAAAGGTGCACAGGGTCTTTTCGTCCCACTGCGGGTAAGCGGCATCTTCACCGCTACTACAATTTCACCGAGCTCATGGCTGAGACAGTGTCCAGATCGTTACACCATTCGTGCAGGTCGGAACTTACCCGACAAGGAATTTCGCTACCTTAGGACCGTTATAGTTACGGCCGCCGTTTACTGGGGCTTCAATTCAATGCTTCTCCGAAGATAACATCTCCTCTTAACCTTCCAGCACCGGGCAGGTGTCAGGCCCTATACTTCATCTTACGATTTTGCAGAGCCCTGTGTTTTTGATAAACAGTCGCCTGGACCTCTTCACTGCGGCCCCGATTGCTCGGGGCGACCCTTCTCCCGAAGTTACGGGTCTATTTTGCCTAATTCCTTAGCCATGAATCTCTCGAGCACCTTAGGATTCTCTCCTCGACTACCTGTGTCGGTTTGCGGTACGGGTACTTATTACCTGAAGTTTAGAGGTTTTTCTTGGAAGCCCTTAGGCGCACTATCTCTTCTACCGAAGTATCCGAGTACTATCGTATTTCCCCAAGCCGCGTGGATTTGCCTGCGCAGCTTATAGGTAGGTACTTCAACGAACTATTCCGTCAGTTCGCGGCGCTTTCATCACTCCGTCACCCCATCACAGTAATAACTAGTACGGGAATATTAACCCGTTGTCCATCGACTGTCCCTTTCGGGTTCGCCTTAGGTCCCGACTAACCCACAGCTGATTAGCATAGCTGTGGAAACCTTAGTCTTTCGGTGTGCGGGTTTCTCGCCCGCATTATCGTTACTTATGCCTACATTTTCTTTTCTAACCAGTCCAGCATGCCTTACGACACACCTTCAACCCTGTTAGAATGCTCCCCTACCACTCCATAATTTAATATGAAATCCATAGCTTCGGTAATACGCTTATGCCCGATTATTATCCATGCTCGTCCGCTCGACTAGTGAGCTGTTACGCACTCTTTAAATGAATGGCTGCTTCCAAGCCAACATCCTAGCTGTCTGGGCAGACAAACCTCGTTCTTTCAACTTAGCGTATATTTGGGGACCTTAGCTGATGGTCTGGGTTCTTTCCCTCTCGGACTTGGACCTTAGCACCCAAGCCCTCACTGCACGGAAACATTATATAGCATTCGGAGTTTGTCAGGAATTGGTAGGCGGTGAAGCCCCCGCATCCAATCAGTAGCTCTACCTCTATATAACTTTACGCCGTGCGCTGCACCTAAATGCATTTCGGGGAGTACGAGCTATTTCCGAGTTTGATTGGCCTTTCACCCCTACCCACAGGTCATCCGAAGACTTTTCAACGTCAACCGGTTCGGACCTCCACACTGTGTTACCAGCGCTTCATCCTGCCCATGGGTAGATCACACGGTTTCGCGTCTAACACTACTGACTAAAGCGCCCTATTCAGACTCGCTTTCGCTACGGATCCGTGGCTGAACCACTTATCCTTGCCAGCAACGTTAACTCGTAGGCTCATTATGCAAAAGGCACGCCGTCACCCCACTTAAGGGCTCCGACCGCTTGTAAGCGTATGGTTTCAGGATCTATTTCACTCCGTTATTCACGGTTCTTTTCACCTTTCCCTCACGGTACTGGTTCACTATCGGTCTCTCAGGAGTATTTAGCCTTAGCGGATGGTCCCGCCAAATTCAGACAGGGTTTCACGTGCCCCGCCCTACTCAGGATACCACTATTTATTATACTCGTTACCCATACGGGACTATCACCCTCTATGGTGTCACTTTCCAGTAACTTCCGGTTCCTTGTACATAAAATGTCGTGGTCCTACAACCCCAACATTGCCGTAACAACATTGGTTTGGGCTAATCCGCGTTCGCTCGCCACTACTTACGGAATCACTTTTGTTTTCTTCTCCTCCGCCTACTTAGATGTTTCAGTTCAGCGGGTTTGCCCACCTATCGGTGTACTATGTCTTCAACATAGTGGGTTGCCCCATTCAGGTATCTACGGATC
>NZ_MTCA01000223.1:0-4938 GCF_002150205.1 Flavobacterium sp. FPG59
TTTTCAGAAAATCTCATTAACCTTATAATAGATGTACGTTAAAATCTTGTTAACGGTTTTAGAAATAAATTTAAAAAGTAAAGTTTTTGGCATTTTCTTTACAAATACCACTTATAAAATAGTTAATCACATTTATTTTAACAAAAAACAACTTAAATTCTTTGTCTATAATAGAATTATATTCCTTTATAAAAACTGTAAAAGCATAAAAAAAAAATGACATACAATTTAAAAATCCCGTAAATAGCACACTTTGATCTACTTAAAATTAAATATTGATTACGGATTTGCAGGAATAAAATCGGCGAATGACGTTAAAGTGTCGACAAGTAAAACTGTAAGTAGCTCATGACCATAAAAATATACTTCAACAAAAGAGAATGACTAAAAATGGTTACTACCATAAATAAGCATAAGAATTTAGTATAAAAATCTAATAGATTAATATAAATAAACCTTGAATTAAGACTTGAATAAAGTTACTTTTAAAAACAACTTATAGTAAAATCTTAAAATAAGGTGATCTTTATCAAGAGCGTAGATTTGACCCTGAAAAAAGCAATCAAAAAAAAGCCAATGAAATACAACAAACTGCTGGTAAATCCTCAACTAATTCTTAACTGAGTATAAAAAAAGGGTTCAACTTTAAATTAAAAGTCAAACCCCTTGTATTATAAAAATTAAATACTTTTTAAGATTGTATTACAAAAAGTATTCATTACAACCTTCAACCCCACAACTGTTGCCTTCATTCGTATTTAGAACAGTAACTTTAGCATCAAACGCACCTTCATCCCAAACTTTTTGAAGTTTTTTTAAAAAAGATCTCCTCATGCTGTGCTCTAGAAATAGCCTATTTTGTATCAAAAAAAAAAAAGGAACTCCTCGAAATACTATTTTTTGAACCTCGTCATAACGGCTCTTTCAATTAAAAATCCAATCCCGAATTCTTGTCATTTTAAGCCTAAACGTAATCTTTTATATATTTTTAAGCTAAATTTTAATCAATAGAGGCCACATAATTTGAATGTTATGAATAGCTTTTATATTCGAACTCAAACGGTTCTTTGGGTGCAAAATTTCGCAAAGCAAGTTAGAGACTTGTTTACTACTGTAGCGAAACGTTTTAAAGTTATAAAACCCGTTTAGAATATATTACATGTAATGTGAATTTAAAAATAAGCTTAAACCTCGTCACTAGTAAACGTAGTAAAGCTTTTCTTTTTATACGGTCTAATGATAAGCCTTCCCTCACGATCAAAACGAATGTAATTGTAGACCCAATTTAAGAAGACAACGGCTTTGTTCTTGAAACCAATGAGTGAAAACAAATGGACAAACATCCAAACGAACCAAGCAAAGACACCATTAAAATGATATTTAGGCAAATCGACCACAGCTTTGTTCCTGCCAATGGTAGCCATAGAACCTTTGTCATTGTATTCAAATGCTTCCAAGGGTTCCTTTTTGAGTAGTTTTATTATATTCGCACCTAATACTTCACCTTGTTGCAAAGCAGGTTGAGCCATCATTGGATGCCCTTCTGGATAAGCAGCTGATACCATAGAAGCAATATCGCCAATAGCAAATATATTTTGATAGCCATGAACCTGACTGTATTCATTGACTTTGATTCGCGCTACTTTTTCAACCAATGATTTTCCATCTAAACCGGCAACTAATGCACCTTGAACACCTGCGGTCCAGATTACGGTAGCGGTATCAAAAGTCAAATCAGAATTGGTTGTAATGGTACGTCCATCATAATTGGTCACACGAACGTTTTTCCAAATCTTAACTCCTAAACTTGTTAAGAATTTCTCGGCAGCTTGAGATGATGCTTCGCTCATGGTGTTTAGAATTCGATCACCGCTTTGAATTAAGTTGATTTCCATTTTAGCAATATCCATATCTGGATAATCTTTTTGGAGAATGGCTTTTTTCATTTCAGCAAGAGCACCAGCAAGCTCTACTCCTGTTGGTCCGCCTCCTACCAAAACAAAATTGATCAAACTATTTTGTTCTGAAACATCTTTGGTAAGCACTGCTTGTTCAAAATTCTCTAAAATGAGACTTCTTATATTGAGTGACTGCGGTATGGTTTTCATAGCCATACTGTTGCGTTCTATTTCTTTATTTCCAAAATAATTCGTTTTGGAACCCGTAGCAATAACGAGATAATCATAGTTTAATTCTCCAATTTCGGCAATTACTTTTTGATTTTTGGTGTCAATTTCCTGAACATTGGTCAATCTAAAATAAAAATCATCATATTCCTGAATCACTTTTCGAATAGGATATGCAATAGATCCTGCCTCTAATCCCCCTGTTGCTACTTGATACAATAAGGGCTGAAACGTATGGTAGTTGTGCTTGTCTAATAGTACAACTTGCACTTTTTTATTCTTTAATTTTTTTGCCAAGGCTATTCCCGCAAATCCGCCACCTATGATGACCACTCTGGGTAAGGATGAATGAGGTATGTTCATTGTAATGTATTGACTGTTTGATTCCAAATATACAAAGATATTTTAGAGTACCTCAACCTCTGGTAAATTGTCAAGTACAATTGTTCGCAAAAATTTCTTTCAACAAAAAGAGTTTCTTTACCAAGGCTTTTGATATCCAAAAACTATTTTAATTTTAAAATATAACTGTATGTCGAGGCAATAATTGTGTTTAAATCAATTAGCATTCTCTTAAAACAATTCCTATTGAAAAAGCCACTTCCTAAACTTAGGAGACAACAATACTAATCTAATTAAAGAATATTACTTCATTAAGCCATAGGATTGCATTAAACAATTGGTAAATGGGCATTTAAAAATGTACTTTTGCAAAAAAAAATACACTTGTGAATTACCTTTCAGTAGAAAACATATCGAAATCATTTGGAGAAAGAACCTTGTTTAAAGACATTTCTTTCGGGATAAATAAAGACCAAAAAATAGCTTTCATTGCCAAAAACGGTTCTGGAAAAACCACGATCATGAGCATTATCAATGGTCTTGAAGAAGCAGATTCTGGCCAAGTTGTGCTTAGAAAAGGGATTAAAATGGCGTTTTTGTCCCAAAACAATAATTTGCAAGACGAATTGACTATTGAAGAAAGCATTTTTGCCTCTGATAATGAAACGCTAAAAGTCATTGAAGCCTACGAAAAAGCATTGGAAAACCCCGAAGACGAAGAGGCGTACCAAAAAGCTTTTGATGGTATGGATCAACATAATGCGTGGGATTTTGAAACACAATACAAGCAAATTTTGTTCAAATTGAAATTAGAAAATTTCAAGCTTAAAGTAAAAAACCTTTCTGGTGGACAAAAAAAGCGTCTATCACTAGCCATCATTTTGATCAATCGTCCTGATTTGTTAATTCTTGATGAACCTACGAATCACTTGGATTTAGAAATGATTGAATGGCTCGAAAGTTACTTTGCCAAAGAAAATATTACGCTGTTTATGGTGACGCACGACCGTTTTTTCTTAGAGCGTGTGTGTAATGAAATCATAGAACTAGACAACGGAAAATTATACCAATACAAAGGAAATTACTCGTATTATTTAGAGAAAAAAGAGGAACGAATTGCCTCAGAAAATTCAAGTGTTGATAAAGCGCAGAATCTTTTTGTGAAAGAATTAGAATGGATGCGCCGTCAACCAAAAGCGAGAACTACAAAATCAAAATCGCGTCAGGATGATTTTTATGAAATCAAGGAAAAAGCACAAAGCAGACGCCGTGAAAACAAAGTAGAGCTTGAAATCAACATGGAACGCATGGGAAGCAAGATTATTGAGCTTCACAAAATTTCTAAAAAATTCAAAGACCATGTTATCATGGACAACTTTAGTTTTGATTTTCAACGTGGCGAACGCATTGGAATCATTGGTAAAAACGGAACAGGGAAATCGACTTTCTTGAATTTATTGACTGGTACTTTACCACTTGATGGCGGAAAAGTAGTGGTGGGTGAAACCATAAAAGTAGGCTACTATACGCAAAGCGGAATCAACCCAAAACCGGGACAGCGCGTTATAGATGTCATTAAAGAATACGGGGAATTTATCCCTTTGATGAAAGGAAAATTGATTTCGGCATCACAGTTGTTAGAACGATTTTTATTTGATGCCAAAAAACAATATGACTTTGTAGACCGATTGAGCGGTGGTGAGTTAAAACGTTTGTACCTGTGTACGGTTTTGATTCAGAATCCGAACTTTTTGATTCTGGATGAACCAACGAATGATTTGGACATTGTAACACTTAATGTACTAGAGAGTTTTTTACTAGATTATCCAGGCTGTCTTTTAGTGGTTTCTCACGATAGATACTTTATGGACAAAATTGTGGATCACTTATTCATTTTTAGAGGGAACGGTGTTGTGGAAGATTTTCCAGGAAACTACTCTGATTTTAGAGCCTATGAAGACAGTGCTGATGTAGCGCAAAAAGAAGAAAACAAAGCCGAAAAGAAAGACTGGAAACAAAACAATCCAACTGGAAATTTAACGTTCAATGAGCAAAAAGAATTCCAGAAAATAGAACGCGAAATCAAAGATTTAGAGATTCAAAAAGTAGCCATTGAGCAACTTTTTTCGGACGGGAAAATTACGGATGCTGATATTGAGAAAAAAGGAAATGAATTGCAAAACCTCATCCAAAAGATGGAACTTAAAGAAGAACGTTGGTTTGAATTAAGCGCCAAAATGGAAGGTTAAAATTAGGACTCAGTTGCAGTTTGCAGCTTGGAACATTATTATTATTTAGGATTAGATCCACAACAAAATTTTGATTTTGTTGTGGATTTTTTTTTGCATAAAACTATTTTTGGACTAAAGAAAAATTACATTGAATTAAAAGACCGATTGGTGTTTTGTAGTTTATTTTATATATTTTTGAGAAATTTAATTCTTGATTTTTGTCAGACTTATACGTATTG
>NZ_MTCA01000253.1:0-4133 GCF_002150205.1 Flavobacterium sp. FPG59
ACTTTAGACATAAAACCGGATATTAGTTACAAAAGTGCTGGTAAATTTGAAGAAACTCGATTTGAAAAAATTCACAACGAAATTTTTAAAAACTCTGTAGAGGCTTCAAAAATTGTTGCTGAAGAGATTGCTACTTTAATTCGATCCAAACAAGAAGAAAATAGAAATTGTGTTTTAGGTTTGGCTACTGGTTCTTCTCCAATAAAAGTATATGAAGAATTGGTTCGTATGCACAAAGAGGAAGGATTAAGCTTTAAAAATGTAATTACATTCAATTTGGATGAATATTATCCAATGAATAAAGAAAGCAAGCAGAGTTATCATTATTTTATGCATCAGCATTTATTTAATCATATAGACATTCATCCTGATAATGTTCATATTCCTGACGGAACAGTGGCTATTGAAGAATTGAATCAATATTGTATTGATTATGAAATGAACATTAAAAATGCAGGAGGCCTTGATTTTCAATTATTAGGAATAGGTCGTACGGGACACGTAGGTTTTAATGAGCCAGGTTCACACATCAATTCAGGTACTAGAATCATAACTTTGGATCATATTACTAGAGTAGATGCTTCTTCTGATTTTAATGGAATTAATAATGTACCCAAACGTGCCATTACAATGGGAGTTTCTACGATTATGCGTTCTAAACGAATTGTTTTGATGGCTTGGGGACAAAATAAAGCCGATATCATCAAAAGAACGATTCAAGGTGAAATTAGCTCTGAAGTACCCGCTACTTTTTTGCAAAATCATCCAAACGCTACATTTGTTTTGGATCAATCAGCGGCTTCGTCTCTAACTCGTTTTGAAACACCATGGTTGGTGGGTGAGTGCATTTGGAACCAAGAATTAAAAAGCAAAGCAATAGTTTGGTTGTGTCAAAAAACAAATCAGTCTATATTAAAACTTACCGATAGAGATTACAATAACAACGGTATGTCTGACTTGTTAGCTCAAGAAGGTTCTGCTTATGATTTGAATATTAATATGTTCAATGTGTTACAACATACCATTACGGGTTGGCCTGGAGGAAAACCTAATGCCGATGATGCACACCGACCAGAAAGAGCTAATCCAGCTAAAAAGAGAGTTATCCTTTTTAGTCCTCATCCAGATGATGATGTGATTTCAATGGGAGGAACTTTTGCAAAATTAATCAAGCAAGGACATGAGGTTCATGTAGTGTATCAAACTTCTGGAAACATTGCTGTAACAGATGATGAAGCTTTAAAATTTGCTGAAGTATGTAATGATTTTGTAGGAGAAGATAGCAGTAAAATTAATTTTCAAGCCGTAATTGATTTCTTGAAAAATAAGAACGACAATCAAGTTGATTCTCTAGAAGTTAGAAAATTAAAAGGGTTAATTAGAAGAAGAGAATCTTATGCAGCAGTGCGTTACATTGGGTTAAAAGATGAAAATGTTCACTTTTTAGATTTACCTTTTTACGAAACAGGTCAGATAAAGAAAAATCCGCTTGGATCAGAAGATGTTGAAATTGTGGCTGATATCATCGCTAAAATTAAACCGCATCAAGTTTTTGCAGCTGGAGATTTAGCTGATCCACACGGAACTCACGAAGTATGTTTGAATGCCATTTTTGCCGCTTTAAAACAATTAAAAGCTAAACCGTACATGAAAGATTGTTGGTTGTGGTTATATAGAGGCGCTTGGCATGAATGGGATTTACATGAAATTGATATGGCTGTACCGTTGAGTCCAGATGAAGTATTATTGAAACGACAAGCCATTTTATTCCACCAATCTCAAAAGGATCGTGTGATGTTTCAAGGGAATGACTCAAGAGAATTTTGGGTACGTGCCGAAGATCGAAATAAAAATACTGCTAAATTATACGATGAATTAGGATTGGCAGAATATGAAGCTATTGAAGCTTTTAAAAGATTTGATTATTAAGAATTAAAATCCATTCGGTTGATTGTTAACCCGAATGGTTCTTCTCAAAAATCAGGATTATAAACCTGACGGAAGATATTTATATACCAAAACCTCTCATGAAATACCTTTTTATACTGTTTTTTATAACATTATCTACAACTGCGCAAGTTACCAAAGAGTCCTTGAATTTAATGCCTTGGCCTCAAAAAGTAGAACTTAAGTCAGGAAATTTTGATTTAAAATCTACTTTTAAAGTAAATGTTACAGGGCAACCCAATACAAGAATCTTTGGAGCGGTTTCTAAGTTTTTAAGACGATTAGATGGTAGAACTGGATTGTTTTTTAAGCAAGGTTTTGTGACTTCAACCAATGAATTTCCAGATGCACAATTGCAAATTAATTGCACAAAGCCAGGGAAAATTGGTTTGTATGAAGATGAAAGTTATCAATTGACTGTACAGTCAAATGCTATTGTGATCAATGCTTCCTCAGATTTAGGTGCGATGCACGCATTAGAGACTCTTTTGCAATTGCTTCAAAACAATGCTACTTCCTATTATTTTCCTAATATAACTGTTACAGACATGCCTCGTTTTACATGGCGTGGTTTAATGATTGATGTTGCTAGACATTTTCAACCAGTTGATGTGATTAAAAGAAATTTAGACGCAATGGCTGCTATGAAAATGAATGTTTTTCATTGGCATTTGGTTGACGATCAAGGTTGGAGGATTGAAATGAAGAAACATAAAGTCTTAACCGATAAAGCATCTGATGGTCTTTTTTATACTCAGGAAGAAATTAAAGGTATCGTAAAATATGCTGCTGATAGAGGAATTTTAGTTGTACCTGAAATTGATGTGCCTGGACATGCCTCCGCTATTTTGACTGCCTTTCCAGAAATTGGAAGTAAAGTAATAACTGTAAATAAAGGGTCTGCTGAAACAACCCAGAAAGCATCAGGATTAGCAACCTATTCGTTAGAAAGAAATGCAGGAATTTTTACACCTACATTAGATCCCTCTAATCCAAGAACGTATCAATTGTTAAGTGAAATTTTTGATGAAGTTTGTCCGTTATTTCCAGGGAAATATTTCCACATTGGAGGCGATGAAAACGAAGGTAAAGATTGGGATTCGAATCCTAAAATTCAGGAATTCATGAAGAAAAATAAGCTAACCAACAATCATGAGTTACAAACTTATTTTACGATGAAGTTAATTCCGATGTTAAAAAAGCATCAAAAAGAATTGATGGGATGGGAAGAAATTATGACCAAAAACATGTCAAAAGAAGCCATAATTCATTCCTGGAAAGGGCCTAATGAAGGAGTAGCTGCTGGTAGTTCTCTTATTGCTGCTGCTTCTAATGGTTATAAAACAGTATTGTCTAATGGTTTTTATGTAGATTTAGTTCAAGGCGTTGAAAGTCATTATTTGAATGATCCAATGCCTAAAAACAATACACTATCGTCAGAAGAAAAAGCTAGAATTCTAGGTGGTGAAGCTACAATGTGGAGTGAATTGGCTACACCTGAAACCATCGATTCAAGAATTTGGCCTAGAACCGCAGCTATTGCCGAAAGACTTTGGTCTGACGCCAATGTAACGGATTTGGCCAGTATGCGAAAAAGATTGAAAAACATTTCTTTTCGATTGGAAGAATTAGGAATTACGCATATTAGAAATAAAGATGTGTTGTTGAGAAATATCAGTAACAATCAAAATACTGCTGCTTTACAAACATTTTCAGCAGTTTGCGAGCCTCTGAAAATTTATTCCCGTAATGCGGGTGGTACTGAATATCAAATGTATTCTCCCTTTACTTTGTTTGCTGATGCATGCACACCAGATGCTGAAGATGCTTTAGTTTTTAATGAATTAGTAGCAGATTATATTAAAAGTAAAGAGGTGTTATTAGAAAAAGAAATTGACTTTTTTTTGAATAAATGGATACAAAATCATAAAGAATTAGAAGGTTTAAGTCAAAATGCTCCATTGGTGCAACCTCTTTTGCCTTTATCTAAAGCATTACATGATTTGTCTGAACAGTTACTTTTTAAGTTACAAAAGAAACCCAATTATAATACGTCTCTAGCAAAAGAGTTACTAGAAAAATGCAACTCTAAGGCCCATGCAGATGTAGAACTTGCTGTATTTACAGGTTTAAAGAACTTGGTAGAATAATTTTTTTGTTCAATTATTAATATGTTTAGTTTATTT